>CAYSBG010000237.1:0-4067 GCA_964429125.1 uncultured Aliiroseovarius sp. | reverse complement strand
CCAACAGGTATTTACCCTGGTGCGACGCCTGCGTGACGAACTCGGGGTCAATACCACCTGCGGCGCCTCCAACATCTCGTTCGGCCTGCCCAACCGGCACGGTATAAACAAAGCGTTCTTGCCCATGGCCATAGGCGCGGGCATGACCAGCGCAATCATGAACCCGGTGGCCCTGCCGACCAGCCCGAATAAGATTGCGGAGAAAAAAGCCGCCTTGGTCGAAGCCGGGATCATTCTGCCCGAAGGCATGAGCGACGAAACCTTCGTCACCCTTTTCGGCATGGGCTCGACCAAAGCCAGGCCGGGGGGTGAAATGGAAGCGATCCGCGCGGCCAACTTGTTAAGCAATCGCGACGCCCATGGGGCCGAATGGATTTCGTTCAACTCGTCGGGTGGCAATGCCAGGGGCGGTCGCTCGGGCCGTGGCGGACGGCGTCGGCGCAAAGGATGAGGAGGTTTAGCAGTTTGTTAACCTTGACCGTGTTTTTCTGGCGGCATGGAACAAACCTTGATTCGAAAAGATGCCGAAAGCTGGATACGTTTGGTGTTCGCGGCAAAGGCCGTGGCAAATGGTGGCGTTATCCGACGCGCCGTCCATTGGGTCGAACGAGAAATCGGCCGCGATCGGTTCATACAAGAAGTTGGCAACCGTGGCTTCCATCTGCTGGAATGCGGTGGCCAGTTCGTGGTGATCTGCAATACCTCGGGAATACGTGTGATCTGTTGACCACCAATTTTTCCACGAAAAATTGTCTCGATTTTTCGCAGAAAAATCGTATCTCGCCGCGAATAGGTACGATTTCTTCAGGGGCCTGCTCATGAGCAATTTAGTAAAACCGCTTGTTATCTTCACGCCCTCTGGCAAACGCGGCAATTTTTCGCAGGGAACCCGCGTTCTGGATGCCGCCCGTCAGCTTGGCGTTGACCTTGACAGTGTGTGCGGCGGTCGCGGTATTTGCTCAAAATGTCAGATCACTCCGGGACGAGGCGATTTTCCGAAATTTGGCGTGCATGTAGATGAAAATGCGCTCTCGCAATGGAATTCGGTTGAAGAACGGTATGACAATATCCGCGGGCTTGCCAAAGGCCGGCGTTTGGGCTGTCAGGCAACCATTCAAGGGGATGTGGTCATTGACGTCCCGGCGGAAAGCCAGGTCCACAAACAGGTGATCCGAAAACGTGCCGAGGCGCGTGAAATTACTCTGGACCCAACCATTCGCCTTACCTATGTCGAGGTTGAACAGCCCGACATGCATAAACCCACAGGCGATAGCGAGCGCCTTCTTGCGGCGCTGCGCATTGAAACTGGCTTACCTGATCTGCAACTGGATTTTCACTTGCTCGCTGGTTTGCAAAAAACCCTGCGCCAGGGAAAATGGGCGGTGACGGCGGCGATTTGGCAGCCCTCTGCGGATGCCGCAGCCAAGGTTACCGCGCTTTGGCCGGCCTTTCACGACCGCCCCGCCTATGGGCTGGCGGTGGACCTTGGTTCGACCACGATCGCGGCGCATCTTTGCGATCTTTCGAGCGGTGAAGTGGTTGCCTCTTCCGGGCAGATGAATCCGCAAATCCGCTTTGGCGAGGACCTGATGAGCCGGGTCAGCTATTCGATGATGAACCAGGGCGGCGCGGCAGAAATGACTGCGGCGGTGCGGGACGGGTTGAATGCCCTGTTCCAGGATATCGCCAAAGAGGCCGGAATTGAGCTGACCGACATCCTTGATGCGGTTTTTGTGATGAACCCGGTGATGCACCACCTGTTTTTGGGGCTGGACCCTTACGAACTGGGCCAGGCCCCCTTCGCGCTGACCATGTCTTCATCGCTCAGCCTCGCGGCCACGGAGCTTGGCCTAAGGCTTGCCCCGGGCACGCGCGCCTATATCCTGCCCTGCAACGCCGGGCATGTGGGCGCCGATGCCGCCGGCGTGGCGCTCTCCGAGGCACCGGAAACGTCTGAAGATCTGGTATTGGTGGTCGACGTGGGCACAAATGCGGAGATCTTGCTGGGGGACACAGACGGCGTTCTGGCGTGCTCTTCTCCTACCGGCCCAGCCTTTGAGGGCGCGCAGATCAGCGATGGGCAACGCGCCGCCCCGGGCGCAATCGAGCGGGTGGAGATTGATCCGTTAACCAAAGAGCCGCGTTTTCGGGTTATTGGCAGCGACATCTGGTCAGATGAAGAAGGCTTTGACGTTGCAATTGCCACCACCGGGGTTACCGGGATTTGCGGCTCGGGTATCATCGAGGTGATCGCCGAAATGCGCCTGGCCGGGCTGGTCGACGCCTCCGGGCTGATCGGCTCGGCCGCCCAAACCGGCACAGAGCGCTGTTTCAGCGATGGGCGCACCAATGCTTACCGCCTGTGGCGAGCCAAGGATGGCGGCGAAATCACCGTCACCAATGGCGACATCCGCGCCATTCAAATGGCCAAAGCCGCGCTATACGCCGGCGCCCGCCTGTTGATGGACAAACGCGGGGTCGACAAGGTCGACCGGGTGGTGTTGGCCGGGGCCTTTGGCGCCCATATTAGCCCGAAACATGCCATGGTGCTGGGCATGATCCCCGATTGTGCGCTGGAGAAAGTAACTTCTGCAGGTAATGCGGCGGGTACCGGCGCGCGCATTGCCCTGCTCAACCGCGCCACGCGCGGGTTGATCGAGGAAAACGTGCGCAAGATTGAAAAAATCGAAACAGCGGTCGAGCCCCGTTTTCAGGAGCATTTCGTCAATGCCTCTGCCCTGCCCAACGCGGTCGAGCCTTTTGCGATCCTGCGCGCCATCGTCGATTTGCCCGAAGTGAGTTTCAACGCCGAAAGCGGTGGCCGGCGGCGACGGCGGCGCTAAAGGCGCGCGCGTATCGGGCCGCTCAGCCGTCGTTTGAAGTCCACCGGCAGCGGTCAAACTCGCTATAGGCCAGCATGGCTTCTGTCTGGCCGTCGGCGACAATGCGCGAGCAGCCTTCAAGCGCCTGCTCGTTTTCAAACACCGAAACCACGCCGCCTGCGTTCCCACCGGCCATGCACAAGGCGCCGGTCGGCGCGAGAACCATTGTGGCCCGTTCCCCTTCGCGGCTTTCAACGGCGAAGAAATAGCTTTCCTCGGACCCGTTGGTGACGCAGAACACACCCGCCTGGGCAATGGCAGGACTTAACACCGGCACCAGGCCGAGCGCCGCAGCACACAGGATAGTCTTGGTTTTCATAACAAATCTCCTCGGCGGATCATCGCGCCGTTTTCGCCTTTCTGCCAGTCACGAAATCACACATTGCGCTCACTGGAATGTGTGTGACTTGTGACATCGCGTGTACATATGGGCGCTTATGCTGCAGGCATTGGTCAAACAGGGAGAGTACCATGAAGAAGACATTTCTGGCCGCCGCATTGGCAATCAGCACCGGTCTGGCCGCGGGCAGTGTTGCGGCTGAGGGCATGATGCCATTTGGCAGCGACGAAGACGCCGCCTATGCCGCCTTGATCTGGGAGGCGATGGGGGCTGCCAATCTGGTTGGCGATCACATGATCCGCTCGGCGCCCTATGACGGGGTCGACCCGCATGGCAAGATGCTCGAAACCTTTTATACGGTTGCCACCATTGGCGACCACACCGGCAACCTGATCGTCAAGCGCAACTTTGGCCCCGAGGGGGTCACCGCTGACGAAGTGCTGGCCGATCCGGGCAAACATCTGGGGGCGATCACGGTGATGTATCAGCGTGAAGAGGGCTATGACCCCGATAATCAGAACTGGTTCTGGGTCAAATTCCTGCCCGATGGTTCGATCGACAAGAACCCCAAGGGCATGATGCTGGCGGGCATGGTCGCCAAGGGCGCGGATGTGGGCTGTATCGCCTGCCATTCCGGGGCAGACGACTATATTTTCA
Source organism: uncultured Aliiroseovarius sp. (assembly GCA_964429125.1). Classification (GTDB taxonomy): domain Bacteria; phylum Pseudomonadota; class Alphaproteobacteria; order Rhodobacterales; family Rhodobacteraceae; genus JAAEUB01. The sequence goes on along the minus strand of CAYSBG010000237.1, from coordinate 188 downwards.
CCACCGATGCGATCACGCCGGTGATGATGATGCAATAACCCGCGCATGAACGCAGGTTAAAGCGTTTCGAGATCAGGTTGGGTCACAAGCTGATCTCGAAACGCCCGCAACATCAACAATATGTCGAAGCGCTTTAGGGCCTGTTCTCATTTACCTTGCGCCCCCGGCGCGTGCCCATTTGGGCAGGA
>CAYSBG010000236.1:0-4090 GCA_964429125.1 uncultured Aliiroseovarius sp. | reverse complement strand
CGCGCGCGGGTTTGGCAGCTACAAGCAGGGGTTTTAACAGGCCAAGTCCATCGCCGTACAGCATCCGCGGGTCGGCGGCGCCGATCTGGCCGCTATCGGTGGCGAACTTCACCGTAACCCCATGATTTCGTAAAATTTCCCATGGGATCGCCACTTCACTAGGGTCAAAATCGTGGGTTGGTATCGGTATAATGACCTTCATCACAGGCTTCCTTGGTAGCTGGCCCATAGGCCTCATTTAAGCAGGCGAGAGAGCTTTACAAGCTGCCAACGGCGCGCATGAATCGGTCGCGCATGACCACCGGGTTCAGGTCGATCACCGGGACTTTGGCGTTGCCAGAGTCTACCTTACTGACGATGACAGTCATCTTGTCGCCGTTCAGGGCCGCTTTCAGGGCGGCTTTGGTGTCCGCGCCGGTGACTTCGACCACATTTTCACACCCGCAGGCTTGGGCAACTGCCGCTAAAGAGGTCCGCGCGCCGGCATAAGTCGGCTGGTCGCCGGTCGAGCCGTATGATCCATTGTCGACGATCAACAACACGAAGTTTTCCGTTGGAGTATTGGCAATTGTCGCCAATGTCGCCAGGTTGGTCAGCACCGAGCCGTCGCCGTCAATCGCCACCACTTTCTTTGGTTGCGACAACGCCAGGCCCAGACCGATCGAGCTTGCCAGGCCCATCGTGCCAAGCATATAGAAATTCTCGGCCCTATCGGCCAGGGCATATAATTCCTGCGAAGGCGCACCAATATTACACACGACCAGGGCGTTTTCCAGCTCCGGGAGCAGATTTTGCAAAAGATCATGGCGGTTCATGCGGCCTCTCCCCAGAATTGCGCATCGCTCAGGATGGCCACGGGCTTTGATGCCATGAACGCATGGTTCAGGATCGCGTCGAGCTCGCCCAACTGCTCCAGGTGGTGGAAATGATAGGTTGGGATATTCAACTGGGCCAGAAGCGCCTTGGTATGCAGGGCCATTTCCACCTGGCAGGCGACCTTTTCACCAACCTCACCGCGATAGGAGATCAGCATCGGCAACGGGATCTGGTAAAACTGGATCAGCGTGGCCAAGGCGTTCACCACCACGCCCAAAGCGGTGTTCTGCATGACAATCGCGGCGCGTGTTCCGCCCAGATAGGCCCCGGCGCACAGGCCCAGCCCCTCGTCCTCCTTGTTGCAGGGCACATGGCGCAGCGGGCTTTCGTCCAAGGCGGCCAGCACCCCGGCCAATTGCTTGCAGGGCACCGAAGTGACAAAGCCGATATCGTTGGCGGCAAGCGTCTGGACAATCTGTCGGTCGGTTTGGGTAATCATGCGCAGCTCCTTCGTTTCCGACCTACCAGCTTGCCCCCCCTTGGGCAACGCCCGCGCCCGTGTTAAGGGCAGGGCATGAGCCTTGGTGTTGAACAAAGCGCGCGCCTTTCGGTGGCGCCGATGATGGATTGGACCGATCGTCACTGCCGGTATTTCCACCGGCGGATGAGCGCGCGCGTGTTGCTTTATACGGAAATGGTCACGGCTCCGGCGCTGGTGCGGGGCGGTGCGCTGCATTTGCTCGATTTTGACGCCGCTGAGCAACCCGTGGCGGTGCAATTGGGCGGCTCGGATCCGGAGGAGCTGGCGATTGCCACCCGGGCGTGCGCCCAGCGTGGCTATGGGGAAGTGAACCTCAATGTTGGTTGTCCCTCGGACCGGGTGCAATCCGGCGCGTTCGGTGCGGTGCTCATGAAGTCGCCCGGATTGGTTGGCGAATGTGTTTCTGCCATGAAGGACGCCGCGCAAGGTGCTGAAATAACGGTAAAATGCCGGATTGGCGTGGATGACCAAGAACCGCGTGATACGCTGCCGGCCTTTCTGGAAACGCTTGCCGATAGCGGGGTGCGCCGTGTCACTATCCACGCCCGCAAGGCCTGGCTCCAAGGGCTCAGCCCCAAGCAAAATCGCGACGTGCCGCCGCTGGATTATCCGCTGGTTCATGCGATGAAATCCGCCTTTGCGAACCTGCATATCTCGATCAATGGCGCGATAACCTCGCTTGCGCAGGCGCGCGACCAGCTTGACGCGGGGCTGGACGGGGTGATGGTAGGGCGCGCGGCCTATACCGACCCGGCCAATATCCTGTTGGGGGCGGATGCGGCGATATTTGGCGTCCCGGGCCGCAAAACTGCGCACCAGGTGGTGCAGGAAATGCTGCCCTATTGTGAAACCCATGTTGGCGCCGGGGGCCGTTTGCATGAAATTACCCGCCATATGCTTGGCCTTTTCAATGGCCGCCCCGGGGCACGCGCCTGGCGGCGCATTCTTTCGGAGGGCGCCAACAAGCCGGGTGCTGGCCCGGATCTGATATTGTCGGCGTTGTCCCAAGTTGGCCACTCTCCCGAAACGGAGGTGCTCTGATGCCCGAGGTATCCGCACTGTTGCCGATGATTGCGTTTTTGCTGGCAATTGGCGCTTTTGCCGGGGGGATGGCCGGGTTGCTGGGGGTTGGCGGCGGGATTATCCTAGTGCCGGCGTTTTTCTATATGTTTTCCGCACTTGGCTACGGCTCAGAGCAATTGATGCAGATTTGTCTGGGCACCTCTTTGGCGACGATCATTGTCACATCTTTGCGCTCGGTCGCGGCGCATAATCGCAAGGGGGCGGTTCAGTGGGCGATCCTGCGGGGGTGGGCCCCGGGAATAGTCGTCGGCGCCATTCTTGGCATGCTGGTCGCCGCTTCCCTGCGATCGGTGGTTTTGCAGGGGATATTTGGCGTTCTGGGCCTGATTGTGGGTGCCTATCTGGGGCTTGGGCGTGGTGAATGGCGCCTTGGCCGCGAGATGCCAAAAGGGCTGCTGCGCCGGTTCCTTTCACCGATTCTGGGGTTCCTGTCGGTGCTGATGGGCATTGGCGGCGGCTCGTTCGGAGTGCCGTTGATGAGCCTGTATGGCGTGCCAATTCATCGGTCGGTGGCCACGGCGGCGGGCTTTGGTGTGGTTATTGCCGTGCCCTCGGTGATTGGCTTTCTTCTGGTGGCGCCAGCCCCGGTTCAGCCGCCGTTTACCGTAGGCGCGGTCAATCTTCCCGCATTCGGAGTGGTTGTCACTATGACCATGATAACAGCACCTTACGGGGTGAAGCTCGCCCATTCCATGAACCCGAGACCGCTAAAGCGGGTGTTCGCGATATTCCTGACCCTTGTGGCGCTCAACATGTTGCGCAAAGCAGTGGGGCTTTAAGACCTGCGGCGTGCGCACCGGCGGTTCGGCTGAAAAACCTTGGCGCATTTAACCTTTGCTTAACCAATACGCCATAGGTTCGTGGTGAATAAAACCCCTTGCAATGTTCTCTTTTTGATCCCATAACGAAAGAAGAACAAGAGGCGAACATAACAAAGATTGCCGCCCGGGATAGGGTGTGAAATAAGGAACAGGAAAATGGCAGCAGCGAAAATTCTCGACATGACCAGCAAAAGCGACGCAAGCAAACAAAAAGCCCTCGACAGTGCCCTGGCGCAGATCGAACGCCAATTTGGCAAGGGCTCGATCATGAAGCTTGGCGGGGATAATCCGGTGGCCGAGATCGACGCGACTTCGACTGGGTCGCTTGGCCTGGATATCGCGCTTGGCATTGGCGGCCTGCCAAAGGGGCGGGTGATCGAGATTTATGGTCCGGAAAGCTCCGGCAAAACCACCCTGACGCTGCATAGCGTGGCGGAAGAACAGAAAAAGGGCGGGGTTTGCGCCTTTGTCGACGCCGAACACGCGCTTGACCCGCTATACGCGCGCAAATTGGGCGTGGATCTGGACGAATTGCTGATCAGCCAGCCGGACACTGGCGAGCAGGCGTTGGAAATCGTCGACACGTTGGTGCGTTCCGGTGCGGTCAGCATGGTTGTGGTCGATTCGGTTGCGGCCCTGACCCCGCGTTCCGAGCTGGAAGGCGATATGGGCGATAGTTCGGTTGGCGTGCATGCGCGCTTGATGAGCCAGGCGATGCGCAAGCTGACGTCTTCGATCGCGCGGACCAAATGCACGGTTATCTTCATCAACCAGATACGCATGAAAATTGGCGTCATGTTCGGCAGTCCGGAAACCACTACCGGCGGAA
>CAYSBG010000235.1:0-4112 GCA_964429125.1 uncultured Aliiroseovarius sp. | reverse complement strand
GCATGCAGGTTTAGAAAAGCCCTTCGATGTCACCGCCCTTGTTCAGGTGAATGCCCAACGCAGCCGGCTTGCTTGGCAGGCCGGGCATGGTCATGATCTGCCCACAAATCACCACGATGAAGCCGGCCCCGGCCGACAAGCGCACTTCGCGCACCGGAACGCTGTGGCCGCTTGGCGCCCCGCGCAGGTTGGGGTCGGTTGAAAACGAATATTGTGTCTTGGCCATACACACCGGAAGGTGACCATAGCCGGCATCCTCCCATTCGCGTAGCTGCGCCCGGATTTTCTTGTCGGCCATGACCTCATCGGCGTGATAGATACGCTTGGCGATCATCTCGATTTTTTCAAACAGGCCCAAGTCATCGGTGTAAAGCGGGGCAAACTGCGCCACCTTTGCGTCGGCAATTTCTGCCACCCGGGTTGCCAGTTCCTCGGTGCCTTCGCCGCCCAACTCCCAGTGACGCGCCAGGATGGCCTCAGCACCCTGAGCGGCAGCCGATTCGCGGATCACGTTGATCTCGGCCTCGGTATCGGTGACAAATTGGTTGATCGCCACCACCACAGGCACACCAAATTGTTTCAGATTGGCAATGTGGCGGCTCATATTGGGGCAGCCTTCGGCCACGGCGGCGACGTTTTCTTCGCCCAGATCCGCCTTGGCAACACCGCCGTTCATTTTCATTGCCCTGACCGTGGCCACCAATACAACAACGTCGGGTGAAAACCCAGCCTTGCGCGACACGATATTCATGAATTTCTCGCCGCCCAGATCGGCGCCGAAACCGGCCTCTGTCACCACATAATCGGCCAGCTTCAAAGCCGTCTTTGTGGCGATGATCGAATTGGCACCATGGGCGATATTGGCAAACGGCCCACCATGCACGAATGCCGGGTTGTTTTCCAGAGTCTGCACCAGATTGGGCTGCATTGCATCCTTGAGCAGTACGGTCATCGCTCCATCGGCGCCAATATCGCGCGCATAAATCGGCGTGCGCGCCCGCGTATAGGCAACGATGATGTCGCCCAGTCGTTTTTGCAAGTCTTCCAGGTCATTGGCCAGGCACAATATGGCCATCACCTCGCTGGCAACAGTAATGTCAAAGCCGGTCTGGCGCGGGAAACCATTGGCCACGCCCCCCAGCGAAACAACCGTGTCACGCAGCGCCCGGTCGTTCATGTCCATGACCCGTTTCCAACTGACCCGGCGCTCGTCAATGCCCAGCTCGTTGCCCCAATAGATGTGATTGTCAATCATCGCGGTCAGCAGGTTGTGGGCGCTGGTAACAGCGTGGAAATCGCCGGTGAAATGCAGGTTCATATCCTCCATCGGCACCACTTGCGCATAGCCCCCACCGGCCGCGCCGCCCTTCATGCCGAAACACGGGCCAAGGGATGCCTCGCGGATGCACACAGCGGTTTTCTTGCCGATCCGGTTCAGCCCATCGGCCAGCCCTACCGTGGTCGTGGTCTTGCCCTCGCCCGCTGGCGTCGGGGTGATGGCGGTGACCAGTATCAGCCGACCATCTTCGCGGTCCTTCAGGCTTTCGATGAAATCCTGGCTGATCTTGGCCTTGTCATGCCCATAAGGTACCAGGCTGCCATCGGGAATGCCCAGCTTGGCACCTATTTCCTGTATCGGGCGCTTGTCTGCCGCGCGGGCAATTTCGATGTCAGATTTGTAGTCCATGCCGGTCTCCCAAGGCTTCCTGCGATACTTTGTCTATCAAGGTATACAGTCAACCTATACACCGAGTCCCGCTGGCGCATCATGGATTTGCGACATTTCCGTGTGCATTCTCGCCGCTTTGGCGGCCATGACCTGCAGAACGCCTGTGGCGTGCGGGTCGCTGTCCAAACCGGCCACCCCAACCGCCCCGTTGCCAAAACGACGCCGCCCATGCCACATGGCAGCACGTAGCCCGCGAAACAGCCGTAACCGCGCCGGTTTCACTGGTTGCGAAACCCTTGCCACGCACGTTGGTCGGGCACATACAATGTCAACCGATCTCCCAACGCCAAAGCCCCGGGGCATTCGACCCATGCGGTGAGTCCACGCAAACCTTTTGCCGCCGCCTTGAACGCCGCACCCTTACCGGGATAGGCGCGCTCAATCTCGCGCGCGGGCAGAATGCAGGGGCGGTTTTGCATATCAATACACAGGCAGGTGCCGTTGTCCGCCAACAGGCGCGCCGACGGCGGCAGGTGGCTGAAATCCGGCAGGCCGGATAATATCATGTTGGCACCCAGAAGCTCCGGCGCCAGAACCGGCACGCCAATCGCGGCACCAATCTGCGCCAATTCGGCCGCATCAATCAGGCTGATCTGGCGGGTATTGCGTATCTCCGTTCCAAGCGGATACAGGCTGGTCACCCGCGCGCAGGAACGGCGCAAAAGCCCGGAATGTGCCTCGCCCCGCAGCCCCTCAAAACCCAGAATGGCGTCCTCCTGCGGCGTGCTTTGCAAGCCAGCCTGCCGGTCGCCAACACAGCCAATCCAGTCGAGCCGGGCGCAATGTTCTGTTTTCATCAATGCTGGCATTCTTCCCTCTTCCGCTTCCTATAGGGTGGGTAGCGTCAGGGTAAAGAAAAGCCGCTGAAAGGCAAACAAAACGGTGCCATCTGCGGCCAAAGGATAGGCCGTATGCAACGCTGCCTCGTAGGCTGCGGCAAACGCCGCCTGCTCGCGTTCGCCAAGCTGTGCCAAGAACGGCCGCTGCGCAGTAGAGCGGGTAAACGCGGCGACCGGATGGCGCGCCTCGGCGGCCAGACGCTGAAAATAGGTGGTTTGCCAAATATTCAGCGCGCCCAGCGGCGCCAGCATCTCTGCATATGCCTCCGGCGCGGCAACCGGTGCTTGCCAATCGGTGAAATCGAACCTGTCGGGGAACATCTCCGCCGCAATCTGGCGCAGCAAGGCGTGGCTCGGCGCGGCATATTGGCGAGGCATCTGCACCGCAAGCGTGCCGCCCGGGTGCAGCAACCCCGCCAACCGGCGGAACAATAGCTGGTGGTCTGGCAACCAGTGACACAAGGCGTTGGAGAAAATTACCGCCACCCGCGCTTCAGGTCGCCAACTTGCCACATCCGCCTCGACCAGCTGCGTATACCGCCCGGTTTCCCGCGCCTTGGCCAACATCGCCGGCGAATTGTCCACGCCGATCAACGCCCGCGCCGGCCAGCGTTCGCTCAGGGACCGCGCCACCGCCCCGGCACCGCATCCAAGATCGACCACATCGCCCAGGGGCAGTCTCCCGACCTGCCCCAGAAGGTCCAGCGCCGGGCGCAAACGCAAACCCCGAAAGCGTTCATAGCTTCCGGGGTTCCAGTCTTGTGTTGATTTCCCGCTCATGCGGTCGGCTCAGGCTCCAGCCCGCCGCTACCCTTAGGCTTGGGTTTTTTCGCCTTGGTCTTGGGGATCGCGGTGACCGAGGCGCTGCCTTCATCGGGCTTGTCGCCCTCGTCATCCTCATCCACCTGCGGTGGTTCGCCCCGCATGACACGTTTGATTTCTTCGCCGGTCAGGGTTTCGTATTCCAGCAACCCCTCGGCCAGGCGGGCGAATTCTTCGTGGTTCTCGCTGATGATCTCACGCGCCTTTTCATAGCCCTCGTCGATGAACCGCTTCACCTCTTTCTCGATCAACTCCTTGGTCGAGGCCGACACCGAGAAACCCGCCGTGCGACCGGAATAGCCTTCTGCCGCTTCCGCATAGTCGATATTGCCGACCTTCTCGGACATGCCCCAACGCATCACCATGGCGCGCGCCAGCGAGGACGCCTGCATGATGTCCCCCGATGGGCCGTTGGACACGCTTTCGGCGCCAAAGGTGATGATCTCGGCCGCTTTGCCAGCCATGGCCATGGCAATTTTCTGGCGAATCTCGTCCTTGAAATAGTTGAGTTGGTCCATCTCCGGCAGGCTCATCACCATGCCCAAAGCAGCCCCGCGCGGAATGATCGTCGCCTTGTAGACCGGGTCACATTTCGGCAGTTTGATACCCACCAGCGCATGGCCGGCCTCGTGATAGGCAGTCATTTTCTTTTGGTCGTCGGTCAACACCATCGAGCGGCGTTCGGAGCCCATCATCACCTTGTCCTTGGCGAATTCGAAATC
>CAYSBG010000234.1:0-4117 GCA_964429125.1 uncultured Aliiroseovarius sp. | reverse complement strand
GGGTTCCGGGGCGATGGAGATCGCACCCGGGGAATGGTTTCCGGGGGTGCATCCGCTCTTGGAAGCGACGCGTGTTGAAGAGGTCGAGGATTACCCCGGGTGGCCGGATATGGCTGATCCGACCCGGGTTGGACATGTGCGCGCCGAGGCCCGTGCCCTGGCAGAGGCCGGGGAGTATGCGATCCTGGCCGCGCCGTGGCTGCTTTTCCCTTTCGAGCGCGCCTATGCGATGCAGGGGTTGGAGCATTTCCTGCTGAACATGGCGCTGCATCCGGAGTTCGCCGTGGCGTTGTTGCGCAAGAACGCCGAGATGAGCAAGGCGCTGATGGGGGTGTTTCTGGAAGAGCTGGGCGACAATGTCGACATGATCAAGATCGGCGATGATCTGGGCACCCAGCACAGCCTGATGATTTCGCCGACGATGTACCGCGAGATGCTCAAGCCGATCCACGCCGACTTTATCCGGTTCATCAAAGAGCGCACCAGGGCCAAGGTGTTTTTCCACACCGACGGCGATGTGGAGCCATTGATCGGCGATTTTATTGAGATCGGGGTGGATATCCTGAACCCGGTCCAGACATCGGCGGGCAAAATGGCGGATCTGGCCGCGCTCAAGCAGAACTATGGCCGGCAGATCGTTTTCTGTGGTGCGGTGGATACGCATCGGGTGCTGCCCTTTGGCACGCCCGACGAAGTGCGCGCCGAGGTGAAGCGCGTGATCGGCGCGTTGGGTCTGGGCGGGGGTTTCATGCTGGGCGGCGTGCATACGATCATGGATGATGTGCCGGCGGAAAATGTCCTGGCAATGGTGGATGCGGTCGAGGAGTTTGGCCGCTATTCAGTGTAGCCCGCACGGCGTCGCGGCTTTTCGCGCGTTGCACATGCCCGGGGTCGCGCAGTAAGAGAGTAGCGAATCACTTAAAGCGCCCATCAATGGGCCAGTGGGAGAGGCCGATGTCCAGTTCATCCGAGCGGCTTACCGAGCTTGACGGTCTAAGTGCCACCTTTGGCACCGAACAGGTGACGCCAGAGGTGCGCCGCGGTGCGGTGCGGGCATTATTTGACCGTATCGCGCCGCGCTATGATCTTATGAATGACCTGATGAGTTTCGGTCTGCACCGGATCTGGAAACGCGCCATGGTGCGGCGGGCGTCGGGGTTGGTGGCCGGGCACGCCGGGCCGGTCCTTGATCTGGCCGGCGGCACCGGGGACATCGCGCTGGGATTGCGAGCGGTTCTGCCAGAGCGGCGCATCGTGATCGTTGACGCCAGCCAGGGAATGCTGGACGCGGCGCGGGTGCGTGGTGGCGCGCGGGTGGAATACCGCCATGCCGAGGCCGAAGACCTGCCGTATGCGGATAACATTGCAGGGGGTGTGACGCTGGCTTTTGGCCTGCGCAACATGACCGATCCGGCGCGCGCGCTGGGCGAAGTTGCGCGGGTTCTGGCACCCGGTGCGGCGTTGGTATTGTTGGAATTCTCCAAACCCGCGGCGTGGTTTGCGCCGTTTTATGCGCTGCATGCGCGTTTTGTCATACCCGCGATTGGCGCGATGGTAGCGCGGGACAGGCGCGCATACACATATTTGGTCGAGTCGATCGCGCTGTTCCCCGGCGCCGATGATGTCAGCCGCGCGCTGCAGGAGGCTGGCCTGACAATGCTTGAAACCCGCCGCCACATGTTTGGCGTGGCAATGCTGCATGTGGCGGTGAAGCCATGAGGGAAAGCACGGTTAACCAGCGGATGTTTCAGAGGTTGGGCGCCCTGCCAGGCCCGGTTCTGTGGGTGATTGCGGCCCGCCTCAAAACCCTGTCGTTATCGCTGGTACCGGTGGCTGTGGGCTCGTGGGCGGCGGCGCAGGCGGGGGGGATGCGTCTTTCGGTGGCGGTGGCTGCGATGGCCGCGGCGGCGCTGATCCAGATCGGCACCAACCTGTGGAACGACGCGGCAGACGGGTCGGCAGACGGGGCGGTGGGCGCGGACGGCGCCGGTCGCCTGGGGCCAGCGCGGATGACCGGGCTGGGCCTGCTGGAGGCGGGCAAGGTACGCAGAGGCGCCGGGCTGGCCTTTGGCGGCGCGACGCTGTTGGGATTGTGGCTCAGCATGGTTGGAGGCCCGGTGATAATCGCCATCGGTCTGGTGTCATTGGCGCTTGGTTATTTCTATTCGATGGGGCCGCGTCCCTTGTCGCACACACCCTTGGGCGAAGTGCTGGTGGTGCTGTTTTTCGGTGTGGTTGCGGTGGCCGGGACGGTGTTTTTGCACGGGCAGGCGATCAGTGGCGCGGTGGTGGGCTTGGGTGTGATTACTGGCCTGCCGGCGGCGGCGGTGCTGTTGCTCAACAATCATCGTGACCGGGCGCAGGACCAGATCTCCGGACGCCGGACATTGGCGATTTTGCTGGGCGAGCGGGGGGCGCGTGGCCTGTATGCGCTGTTGCTGGGGGTCGCATGGCTGGCGGCGACGTGGTGGAGCCGTGGCTGCGGTATGGGAGGGGTGCTATTGCTGCCCGCCGCGGCATTGGGCGCCAGTTTAAGCGTGGCAATGATACGGATTCCGGTTTCAGCCCGGCTGAACCGACTGATTGCCGGAACCGCCGGGTTTCAGGTTCTGCTGCTTGCCGGGTTAATGCTGGCGGGCGGGATATGCACCTGAAACCACGGCTTATTCCATGGCGCCGGCGCCCTTGACCGGCAGGGACATTTCCACCGTGCCTGCCTGCTCGAACATCAGTGTGACCGGCACGCTTTCACCTTCGCTCAGCGGCTGGACCAAATCAATGAACATCAGGTGAAAGCCCCCGGGCTCCAGCACGGCAGTTCCACCGGCGGGGATGTCAATAGCCTCGACCTGACGCATGCGCATCATGCCGTTGTCGTGGATATGGGTGTGCAATTCGCCATGCGCACAGGCAGGCGAAGAAAAGCCGATCAGCCGACCCGCAGGCCCGGTCGAGGTGATCTGCATGAAACCGGCCCCGGCGCTGACCATCTTTGGCGAAGCGCGCAGGAAGCCGCCGGTGATTTCAAGTGATTCGGTACTCGCTTGCTGGGCCAGGGCCGGGAGAGCCCCAAGGGTGAAAAAAGCGGCGCCATTGGTCAGAAAAGTGCGGCGGTTCATCGGATCTTTCCTTTGTTTGATGTTTTTCAAGTCGTATTACCCCGCGCGTTTTGACGCGACTTAACAAATGTCAAAGATGCGATTCATTTTTCATGTTCTTGGTGCCGAAGCACTGGAATCGGGCACCCGGTGTGCGTGTTTTTCCGCGAACACGCCCTGAAAAATTCGCCCGGAAAACGAGGACAGAAAATGAAAGAGACCACACGCAAACGCATTACCAGTCTGGTGGGCGTTGCTTCTCTGGGTCTGGTGGCATCCGCGATGGCGGCCCCTGCCGAGACGCTGGACGAGGTAATGGCCCGCCGTGGCCTGACCCAGCAGGATATGCTGGCTGCTGCCAAAACCTATACCCCAACCGGTGGGCGTGACGAGTTCATCGTCTTCTCCTCCGGCGGCCAATCGGGTCAGATCATCGTCTACGGCGTACCGTCGATGCGCATTCTGAAATATGTTTCGGTGTTTACCCCGGAGCCGTGGCAGGGTTATGGCTTTGACGCAGAATCCAAGGCGATTTTGGAAAGTGGCGCCGTTGACGGGCGCGAGCTGCATTGGGGTGACACCCACCACCCGGCATTGTCGGAGACCAACGGGGCGCCGGACGGCGAATTCCTGTTCATCAACGATAAATCCGCGCCGCGTGTCGGGGTGATTTCGCTGCATGATTTCGAGACCCAGCAAATCGTGGTCAACCCGATCCTGCAATCGGAACATGGCGGTACTTTCGTGACGCCCAACACCGAGTATATTCTGGAAGCCGCGCAATATCCGGGCATCCTGGGCCGTGGTTTTGCCCCGCTCAGCGATTTCAACGAGAAGTTCCGCGGTGCGGTGACCTATTGGAAATTTGATCGCGAAGCAGGCCGGATTGACGAGGAAAAATCCTTCTCGATCGAGCTACCGCCCTATTCGCAGGACTTGACCGACGCCGGGAAACTGGTGTCTGACGGCTGGTCCTTTACCAACTCGTTCTGTGCCGAGCGCTATGTCGGCGGCATCGA
>CAYSBG010000233.1:0-4136 GCA_964429125.1 uncultured Aliiroseovarius sp. | reverse complement strand
ACACCCGGTTTTGATGTTTGCCCCGACTGTTTTGCAACAGGTCGCGCGCGATTTCCAGGCGGCATTCCCCGGCGCGGTCACCTATGCGCTCAAAGCCAATGATGCCACGGCGGTGGTCGAGAATATGATCGAAGCCGGGATAGATGGGTTTGACGTGGCCTCGCCGGTGGAAATTGCCAAGGTGCGCGCGGTGAGCAGCACGATCGCGCTACACTACAACAACCCGGTGCGCACCCTGACCGAGATTGCGGCGGCAAAGGCCGCAGGGGTGGTTTCCTACTCGGTCGATGGCATGTCGGAACTGAAGAAACTGGTGGCTGCAGACCTGCCGCCCAAGGTCGAGGTGGCAGTGCGCCTGCGTTTGCCGGTCGAAGGGGCGGTCTATGACTTCGGCGAAAAATTTGGCGAGGATCCGCAAGGTGCAGTGGCGTTGCTCAAGGCGGTTGCGGCTGCCGGCTTTACCCCGTCGATGACCTTTCACCCAGGCACCCAATGCGCCGCGCCAGAGGCATGGACCGCGTATATTGGCACATGTGCCGAGGTCGCGCGCGCCGCTGGCGTGCGGTTGAGCCGGCTGAACGTCGGCGGCGGTTTTGCGGTGAACAACAGGGGCATAACCCCGGACCTGGTGGCAATTTTTGCCGCCATCCGCGCCTCGGTCGATGGGGCGTTTGGCGCAAAGGCGCCGGCCTTGATTTGTGAACCCGGCCGGGCGCTCGCTGCGGAAAGCCACGTATTGGTGACCCGTATCAAGGCGGTGCGCGAATGTGGCGCGGTGTTTTTGAACGATGGGGTTTATGGCTCGATGGGCGAGGGGCTGAACGCGCTGGGGGTAAGCCATCGGATCAATGTGCTGGCCCCTGATGGAATGGTCCGCGCTGGGGCGAAAACCGGCCGGGTGATCTATGGACCAACCTGCGATTCGCTTGACCGGTTGCCGGGGGAATACCAACTGCCGGACACCCTGGAGGAGGGCGATTTTGTGCTGTTCGAGGCCATGGGCGCCTATAGCAGCGCCACATTGACGCGTTTTAACGGCTATGGGGCGACCGAATTTGTCACGGTTCAGGATTTGGCGCTGCATATGTCCGGGTAATACCGGGTCAAACCCGTGTGAGGCTGGCACTGCTTGGTAGACGCCACGCGCGTGCGGTGGCAGGCTAGGGTATGCAGCGTTCTGAGCATCCCAGGTGAGCCCGCCAACCGACATTTTGCCAAAAGCGCGGCTGGTTCGTCAAAGTCCGCCTCTGCCCGGCCACAGGCGTGGGCCGGTGGATCATGTGGTCGTTCTGGACGGCACCATGTCCTCGCTCAGGCCTGGCTGTGAAAGCAATGCCGGGCGCGCCTATCAGCTTTTGTGCGAAACGGCGCCCAATGCGCGCCTGTCGCTGCTTTATGAGGCCGGGGTGCAGTTCGAAACCTGGGGGCAAAGCTGGCAAGTGGCGACCGGGGTGGGGATCAACCGGCAGATCAGGCGGGCTTATGGGTTTATCGCGTCGCGCTATCGCCCCGGAGATCGGATATTTTTGCTGGGTTATTCGCGCGGGGCTTTTGCGGTGCGCTCGTTGGCCGGGCTGATCGACCGGGTTGGCCTTTTGACGCGCCAGGCGGCAACCACACGCAACATTCGCCAGGCTTATCGCCATTATGAGCGGGCACCAGACAGCAACGCGGCACGGGCTTTCGCGCGCGCAAATTGCCACCCGGCGGTGCCGGTCGAGATGGTCGGCGTTTGGGATACGGTCAAGGCGCTGGGCTTGTGCTGGCCGCTGATCTGGCGCTTGTTCGAGGCGCGTCACCGGTTCCACAGCCCGCACCTGGGGCAAACCGTTCGCCATGGATTTCACGCGCTGGCGATGGACGAAACCCGCGCTGCATTTGCGCCGGTTTTGTGGTGTACGGATGCGTCGGACCGGGGCCGGGTCGAGCAAGTATGGTTTCGCGGTGCGCATGGGGATGTGGGCGGACAGCTCGGCGGCTATGAGGCCGCGCGCCCGCTGGCGAATATTCCGTTGGTCTGGATGTTGGAGCAGGCAGAAAGGTGCGGACTCGCCTTGCCGGATGGCTGGCGCACGCGGTTTCCCTGCGACGCGAATGCGCCCTCGGTTGGGACGCTGCGTGGCTGGGGCTGGATGTTTGTTGCGCGCCACAAACGGGTCATTGGCGGCGATGCTTCCGAGCGGGTACACCCGGCGTTCGCCCACCCTGTCGGCGAATCAGGCGACTTCGCTTAGATCGGCACGGGTGGTAACCCCCAGCGCATGGGCAATATCGCGGGTCAGATGCGGCTTGTTCAGCGTGTAGAAATGCAGGTCTTCCACGCCGCCCTCAATCAGGGTGCTGGACATTTCCGTGGCCAGGGATACCGCCAATAAATCTTCGCGCCCATCGCGCGCGGCCTTGGTGAACGCATCGTCAAGCCACCCGGGAACATGGGTCCCGCAACGGGCGGCAAATTTGCGCACGCCCTGCCAGTTCTCGATCGGCAACAGCCCCGGAATGATCGGTACATCAATGCCAGCGGCGACACAAGCATCGCGGAAACGAAAGAACGTGTCGGTTTCAAAGAAGAACTGTGTTATCGCTGAACTGGCCCCGGCGTCGACCTTGCGTTTGAGAAAGGCGACGTTTTCCTCCAGCGAACTGCTCTCTGGATGGGGGTCCGGATAGGCGCCGACCCGCAGGTGAAAGCCGCCCTCGTTTGCAAGGGCCTCGATCAATTCAACAGAACTGGCAAAGCCTTCAGGGTGGGGGGTGAAACCAGCCGATCCCTTGGGCGGGTCCCCGCGCAGGGCAACAATCTCATTGACGCCAACGGATTTATATTCTCGGGCGATTTCAAGGGTTTCCTGACGCGTGGCGTCAACACAGGTCAGGTGCGCGGCGACATTGAGGCCATAATGGCGGTGGATGGTGCCCACCGCTTCGTGGGTCAACTTGCGGGTGGTGCCGCCAGCCCCATATGTGACCGAGACAAAGCTGGGATCCAGCGGGGCCAGCGCGCGCACCGTGTCCCACAGGCGAAAGGATGCATCCAGCGTCTGTGGCGGGAAGAACTCGAAGGAAATACGCGGCGTTTTCATGACTCTGACCTCTTGTTTGACCCCTTGTGCCAGAAAAAGTAATGTGAGACAAATTCATAGTATTCACAATTTTCATGAGGCGCGCTCAAATGTATCTGGAATTTCGCCATCTGCGGACCATTCGCGCCATTCATGAGGCCGGTGGTCTGGCGCGGGCGGCGGACATGCTCAATATCACCCAGAGTGCGCTTTCCCATCAGGTCAAAGGCCTGGAAGCGCAAGTGGGGATGGAGCTGTTTCAACGCCGTTCCAAACCGATGAAGCTTTCCCCTGCGGGGGAGCGCCTGCTGCGTCTTGCCGAACGGGTTTTGCCGGAAGTGGCTGCTGTCGAAGAGGCGTTTCTGGCGTTGCAATCGGGGCGTTCGGGGCGGTTGCATGTAGCCATAGAATGTCACGCCTGTTTTGACTGGCTGTTGCCGGTGCTGGATAATTTGCGACGCACCTGGCCCGAGGTCGATCTGGACATTCGCCTGCGCCTGGCCTTCAGCGCAATCGAGGCTTTGCGCCGCGAAGAGGTGGACTTTGTCATATCGTCTGATCCGGTCGATTTGCCTGGGATCAGCTTTCAGCCGCTGTTTGACTACGAGCCGCTGTTTGTTGCCCAATCCGGGCACAGGCTGGCGGCAAAACCCTATGTAAAGGCCGAAGATTTCGCCTCTGAAACGCTGATCACCTATCCGGTGGAGCGCGCCAAGGTCGATGCCTTCAGCCAGCTATTGTCGCCCGCCGGGGTCGAGCCACAGGCCCGCCGGCAGGTGGAAATGACCGAGATCATCCTGATGCTGGTCGCGTCCGGGCGCGGGGTCAGTGTGCTGCCCGATTGGGTGCTGCGCGAGGTGAAATACAACCCCGACTACATCACCCGCCCCTTGACCAAGGGCGGGCTGACCCGGCGCATGTACGCGGCGATCCGCAGCGAGGATGCGCTTAAGCCGTATGTGGCACATATGATCCGCCTGGCCCGTCAGGAAGCGGTCAAGCTACAAGGCGCGATGTGACTAGGGCCTGTCCTCATTTATCTTGCGCCCCCGGTTTCAGTCATTTTCCGCCAGC
>CAYSBG010000232.1:0-4153 GCA_964429125.1 uncultured Aliiroseovarius sp. | reverse complement strand
GAATTACGCCACGATCCTAGAGCCGGCCAAATGAACCTCGCGCTCTGGCTTGAGCGCACGGCGCGGGTGCATCCCACGCGCCCCGCGCTGTTTGCAGGCGCGCGGCAAGTGTCGGATTACGCAGGGCTTTTTCGCGCGTCCTGTGGCCTGGGCGCGGCCTTGGCATCACGCGGAATTGCCCCCGGCGACCGGGTGGCAATGTTCCTGACCAATTGCCCTGAATACATAACCTGTGTCTATGGCATTTGGGCGTTAGGGGCGGCAAAAGTGCCGATCAACAACAAGCTGCACCCGCGCGAAGTGGCGTGGATTTTGCAAAATTCTGGCGCTAAGGCGGTGTTTGTCACCCCCGATCTTGGCCCGGGGTTGGCCGAAGTTACGGACCTGCCACTGATCGATATCAGCAGCACCGAGTTTCACGACATGTGCGCGGTTGAGCCGATCCCGGTTGCCCCGCGCGATGGCCATGACCTCGCCTGGCTGTTTTACACGTCGGGCACCACCGGCAAGCCAAAAGGCGTGCGCGTTACCCATCAGGTGCTGCTGAGCGCATCGTTGGCCTATACGGCAGATGTGGACGAGGTTCCTGGCGACGACGCAGCCTATTACATGGCGCCGATGAGCCACGGGGCGGGGTTCTATATCCCGATCCACATCCTGCGCGGTGCACGCCATATCTGCCCGGATAACCCCGGCTTTGACGAGGCCGAGCTGCTTGCGACCGCCGGGCGTGCCGGGCCGCTGCACATGTTCATGGCGCCGACCATGGTGCGCCGCTTCACCGACTTTGCCCGCGCGGCCGGGGATCGGGGCCAGGGAATTCGCACCATCGTTTACGGGGGAGGGCCGATGTATCTGGCCGATATTGTCGATGCGGTCGACTGGTTCGGCCCGAAATTCGTGCAGATTTACGGCCAAGGTGAATGCCCCATGGCGATCACCGCCCTGCCGCGCAATGAGGTTGCCGACCGCAGCCATCCCCGCTGGAAGGAGCGCCTTGCCTCTACCGGCAGGGCGCAATCCGCAGTGGAAATCCGCATCGGTGCTGCAGATGGCACGCCGCTTGAACAGGGTGAGATTGGTGAAATCATGGTGCGCGGCCTACCGGTCATGCCCGGCTATTGGAACAATCCGGTCGCCACCGCGAAAACCCTGAAAGACGGCTGGCTGATGACCGGCGATATGGGGTTTCTCGACCCGGATGGCTACCTGACCTTGCGCGACCGGTCCAAGGACATGATCATTTCGGGTGGGGCGAACATCTACCCGCGTGAGGTCGAGGAGGTATTGCTGACCCATCCAAATGTGCAGGAGGTGTCGGTGGTCGGCAGGCCTTCAGAGCAATGGGGCGAGGAGGTTGTGGCTTTTGTTGTGGCACCGGAAAATCCACCGACCCCCGCCGATCTTGATGCGCTGTGTCTTGCACAAATCGCACGTTTCAAGCGGCCAAAGGCTTATTTTTTCCTGCGAGAATTGCCAAAAAGCAACTATGGCAAAATTCTCAAGCGCCAGTTACGCGAGGATATGGCTCGGGGAATTTTCGTCTGATCTGCAAAAAATTGTTTTCGATTGAACCAACCCGGCGCAAACGCGCACTCTCTTTCAGGAACCACTTTGGGTTGGCAGGCTGATGCGCAAGGAAAAAGCACTCGAGGCATATCTGGTCGCCGCCGCGCGGACCGGGGACCGCGTGGCCCAAAGCCAGTTGGTCGTCTTGCGTGGCCCGCGCCTCATGGCCCATGCGGTGCGCCTGCTGGGCGAGACGGAGGGCGCGCGGGATGTGGTCCAGGATGCCTGGGTCGAAATCCTGCGCAGTTTGGGCAGGCTGCGGGACGATGCCGCCTTCCTGCCCTGGGCCTTGCGGATAACCACGCGGCAGGTGGCCAGAGTAATCAAATCGCGCCAGCGCGACCGTCGCCTTGCCGGGGCGTGGGCGGCAGAGACCGATACCGCCAGCCCCGAACAAGGCCCGGCCAGCGTGGAAGCGGTGCAGGTGCGCCGCGCCATCGCCAACTTGCCGCCAGAGCAGGGCGCCACCATTGCCTTGTTTTATCTGGAAGACCTGAACGTGGCCGAAGTGGCCATCGCGCTCGATGTGCCGCAAGGCACGATCAAAACCCGGCTCATGCATGCGCGCCGCAAATTGCGCGCCATTCTTGAAGGAGATGACAATGGACAAACTTGATGAACTCATTTCGCAAGCTCTTGAAAATGAGGATAAAAAAATCCTCAGGCAGACCGAAGAGCTGGGCTTTTTCGCACAAGCGCTCGGGGTGTTCTCGGGCAAGTCCGGCTGGATCAGTTGGGTGATCATGCTATTCCAAGGCACCCTGTTTTTCGTCGGTGCCTGGGCCGCATGGCGGTTTTTTCAGGCTGCGGATACGCTTTCTGCGATCAAATGGGGGCTGCCAGCCGCCACGCTAATGCTCATGGCGGGTATGCTGAAATTCAGTCTAATTCCGGTCATGCAGGGCGATCGGGTGATCCGCGAATTAAAACGCATCGAACGAGAATCCGGCTGATCTTCAGCTTGGAGAAAATGCCTCAGGGGGGTCCGGGGGGCTGGCCCCCCGGTCGGTCGCCCCGGCGCAAGCCGGGGCGAAACCTTACTTGTTCATACGCCCGTCAATAAGCGCATCAACCACCGAAGGGTCCGCCAGGGTCGAGGTATCGCCCAGGGAGTCATGCTCGTTTGCTGCGATCTTGCGCAAAATACGCCGCATGATCTTGCCCGAGCGGGTTTTGGGCAGGCCCGGCGCCCATTGAATCAGGTCCGGCTTGGCAATCGGGCCGATTTCGGTGCGCACCCAATCGCTGAGTTCCTTGCGCAGCGCGTCTTCATACTCCACCCCTGCCATCAGGGTCACATAGGCATAAATGCCCTGGCCCTTGATGTCATGCGGATAGCCCACCACGGCGGCCTCGGCCACTTTCGGATGGGCTACCAGTGCGCTTTCCACCTCGGCGGTGCCCATCCGGTGGCCGGAAACGTTGATCACGTCATCGACTCGACCGGTGATCCAGTAGTCACCGTCTTCGTCGCGCCGGCAGCCATCGCCGGCAAAGTAATAACCTTTGTAGTCCGAGAAATAGGTTTGCTCGAACCGCTCGTGGTCGCCCCAGATGGTCCGCATCTGCCCGGGCCAACTGTCTTTGAGGCACAACACGCCTTCCACCCCGTTGCCTTCGATGAGGTCTCCCGACTGCGCCTCCAGGACTACGGGCTGGACGCCAAAAAACGGCTTCATCGCCGCGCCGGGTTTGGTTGCATGGGCGCCGGGCAGGGGGGTGAGCATGTGGCCACCGGTTTCCGTCTGCCACCAGGTGTCGACAATCGGACAATTTCCCTTGCCCACCACCTCGTTATACCAATTCCAGGCCTCGGGATTGATCGGTTCGCCCACGGTTCCCAATACTTTCAGCGAAGACAGGTCGCATTTGTTCACCGGATCCTCCCCATGGGCCATCAGCGCCCGAATGGCGGTGGGTGCGGTATAGAACTGGTTGACCTTGTGCTTCTCGACGACTTGCCAGAACCGGCTGGCATCGGGATAGGTCGGCACGCCTTCAAACATCAGCGTGGTCGCACCATTGGCCAGCGGGCCATAAACGATATAGCTGTGGCCGGTGACCCAGCCCACATCGGCTGTGCACCAGAAAACGTCGCCATCGTGATAGTCAAAGGTGGTTTCGTGGGTCATCGCCGCATAGAGCAGATAGCCGCCGGTGGAATGCTGCACGCCCTTTGGTTTGCCGGTCGAGCCGGAGGTGTAGAGGATGAACAGCGGGTCCTCGGCGTTCATCGGTCGGGGCGGGCAATCCGGGCTTGCGGTTTCCATCAGGGCCAATACGTCAACATCGCGCCCCTCAACCCAAGTGGTCTGGCCGCCCGTATGTTTGACCACCAGACAACGTACCCGGTCCGAACAATGCAAAAGTGCTGCGTCAGTGTTGGATTTAAGCGCCGTGTTGCGCCCGCCGCGCGGGGCCTCGTCGGCGGTGATTACCAGCTTGGCCTGACAATCGTTAATCCGATTGGCCAAAGCATCCGGGGAAAACCCTGCAAAAACAACAGAGTGTATCGCACCGATGCGCGCGCAGGCGAGCATGGCATAGGCGGCCTCGGGGATCATCGGCATATAGATGATCACCC
>CAYSBG010000231.1:0-4161 GCA_964429125.1 uncultured Aliiroseovarius sp. | reverse complement strand
TGCCTAAAGCGTTTCGACATATTGTTGAGACACGACAATATGTCGAAACGCTTTAGCAAATGGCAGGGTAAATCAAGAGGCGATTTAGCCGAATCGAATACGCAAGTTTCGCGATTCAAAACTACTTACATCCTGATAGGGTGCAAAATGAACACATTCTCTTTCTTTGCGGACAGCGGCGCACTGGCTGCTTTTTCTTTCGCCAACGTGGCCCAGGCCCAACCGGTCGTGTCGGGTTCCTTCACCCTGAACTACCTGTCCAGCCAGATGTTTTCGACAGATGACGATGACGCCTGAAACAGCTTTAACGGTTTTTCCAGCGAAGGAATTGCGCGGTTCGAATTTCCCAGCGGGCTGATCCTGACCACCGATATAAGCGTACTGTACCGGGATCTGTCGCCCTATGGCAATCCGGTGTTCGAATACGCGGACCAGGGGCCGCGCGAATACCGGGTGCTGGGGCTGCATGCCGGCAAGGGATTTGACGATTATTACGTCGGTGGTTTTGGCGCGGTGCGCTTTCAGCAAACCGACCTGAATTATAATATTTTGCGTCCCGGTTTCATTGTCGGCATCGAAGGCAAAAGGGATATCGGCGCCTTTACCCTGTTCGGTCAGCTCGGCTATATCGATTGGCGCTATGCAAGCTGGGCGGCACAGCCCAACCCCGATAACGGCTTTACCGGGGTGATGGCGCGTATCGGCACCACCTATCAGATCAACGACCGCCTGTCTGCGATGTTTGATTTCGAATACGGCTATTGCGGCGGCTATTTCGAGGATTACGGCGACTGGGGCGAAGCCATGGTCGGTCAGATTCAGGTTGCCTATGCGATGAACGATAGCTGGGACCTGCTGGCGGGCTATGAATATGGCCAGTTCCGTGCCAACACCGAAGACGACGGCTATGAATCCAACATCACCCTCGGTGTGCGCTACTACTTTGGCGGTGCGCGCGGCTTCAACACCCTTTCCATCCCGGTGCAGGGTTTTGCCGCCGCTGGCTGGGCCAAGACCACCGATTAAAGCGTTTCTGCCCGGAAGGATCAGTCGTCCCGGGCAGAGCTTTCAAGCGAGCGTGCCGCGCCAGCCTTACAGGCTGGCGATGTGGCCAACCGCGTCTGCCAGTGCGCGCTCCATGGCGTCGAACATGTCGTTGATCTGATCCTCGGTGATGATCAGCGGCGGGCAGAAGGCGATGGTGTCATTGGCCACCGGGCGCACGATCAGCCCGTGTTCCAGGGCACGCGCCGCGACCCAGGCGCCGATTTTCAGGCTCGGGTCAAAGTTCTGTCCGGTTGCCTTGTCGGCAACCAGTTCCACCGCGCCGATCAGTCCGACGCCGCGCGCCTCGCCGACCAGGGGATGGTCGCCAAGCGCCTGTAAACGCTTGAGAAATGTCTCGGAAACGGCGCGCACATGGGCGCCGATATCGCGCTCCTGATAGATGCGCTGGGTTTCCAGCGCGACCGCAGCGGCGACCGGGTGGCCGGAATAGGTATAGCCAGTGCCGAACACCCCATAGCGGCGGGAGCCTTCGACCAACGCCTGGTAGATCTTCTCGCTGACCATCACCGCGCCAATCGGTTGATAGGCGGCAGAAAGCTGCTTGGCCAGGGTGATCAGATCGGGCTTCAGGCCGAAAGTCTCGGTGGCGAACATGTTGCCGGTGCGGAAAAAGCCCGAGATCACCTCGTCAACGATCAGCAGGATGTCGTGCTTGTCAAGGATCGCCTGGACCTTGTCAAAATAGCCCTTGGGCGGCAGGATTACCCCGCCGGCGCCCAGAAACGGCTCGGCGATGAAGGCGGCGATGGTATCAGGCCCTTCGGCCGCGATCAGCGCCTCCAGATTGTCGGCAAGCCGGGTGGCATATTTCTCCTCGCTCTCGCCTTCCTGGCCGAATTTCCAGTAATGCGGGCTGTCGGTGTGCAGGAACCCATCCAGCGGCACATCAAAGGCATTATGGGTGTATTGCAGCCCGGTCATCGAGGCCGCAGCGACGGTAATCCCGTGGTAGGCACCTTTGCGGGCGATGATCTTTTTCTTTTCCGGACGTCCAAGTATGTTGTTGTAATACCAGACAAGTTTCACTTGCGTATCGTTCGCTTCCGAGCCGGAATTGGTGAAAAACACCTTGGACATCGCCACCGGGGCGTGCTGGATCAGGAAGTCTGCCAGCTCGATCGCCGGCTCCACCGCCTTGGAGGCGAAATTGTGATAATAGGGCAGGGTCTGCATCTGTTTCGTCGCTGCTTCGACCAGGCGATTTTCGCTAAAGCCCAGGCTTGCACACCAAAGGCCCGACAGCCCCTCGATAAACTTGTTGCCGTCGTCGTCAAAGACATAAATGCCTTCACCACGGGTCAACACATGCGGGCCGTTCTCCTGGTGGGTTGCCAGATCCGTATAGGGATGCAGATGGGCGGCAATGTCGCGGGCGTGGAGTGAATTTGGGCTATCGGTCATGGCGGTCTCCAAGGCTTGGCGTGTAAGGGGCAGGGTACGATTAAATCGGCGCGTGGTCAGGTCGGTTTGCGACATTTGAGGTCGCGCCCGGATAATTTGATCAAATTTCGGACAGCCGATTAAACCACTGTTTATTGTGGGCTAATCTCTGAAATGGCGGCTGATTTTGATTTGCTCCCAGGCCCAGACGACCTCTTGCAATTGTTCCTCGTGTCCGCGATCGCCGCCGTTCATATCCGGGTGCAGCACCTTGATCAGCGCCTTGTAGGCCTTGCGCACTTCTTTCTTGGTCCAATGGTCCTTGGCCTCGAGAATGTCGATGGCGCGCCGTTCGGTCGGCGGCAGCTTGCGGGAACCTGTGACCGATTTTCCGGGGTTGCGGGTGGCGTTTTCCCCCAACACCTGATGCGGGTCATCCACGCCCAGACGCGACCAGGCGCGGGCTTCTTCCTTGTTGCCGAACGGCTTGGTCTCGCGTTCCCAGACGCGGTCCTTATCTTGTTGTTCTGCAATCTCTTTTTCGGTTGCTGAGTTGAAGAAATTCCACTTCAGATTATACTCCCGCACATGGGTTTTGCAAAACCAAAGGAACTCGTCCAGATGGTCCGGGGACTTGGGCGCGCGGTACTGGCCGCGCTCCTCGCAGCCTTCATGTTCGCACTGACGCGTCGAGGTTTCGAACGCGCCGGACATGCCACGTTTGCCGCGGGGATTTTTCTTTTTGGCGGTGGAAACCGACATATCAAACCCGAAGGGATCGTCTTTCTTCATGAGCGCCTCTTTTCGACTCGGACGTGGGAGTTTAGATGTTTTTCGAGCCGATAGAAGGGGCCAATGGAAAAAAATGCAGAAATCAGAGGAAATTCGCGCAAAGCTGCAAGCGGCGTTTCAGCCAGAGGTGCTGGAGGTGATCAACGAGAGCGAAAAGCATCGCGGGCACGCGGGCTACACCGACGGGGATAGCCATTTTCGTGTTGTTATCAAGGCGCTAGAGTTCAAAGACATGTCCCGCGTGGCACGCCACAGGGCCGTCCACAAGGCCTTGGGCGCGGCATTGGTCGGGCGGATTCACGCCTTGGCATTAGATATCTCTGGCTGAGAGGCCGTCCGTGTTTCAACCTGTGTGTCGACCTGTGTTTCGACCAGTGTTTCCTGGGGCGTGGCGATGGGTTCGGGGGGCTGGACGGCCGGTATTTCCGGCGGTTCGGCGACCGCAATGACCGGCATTTCCTGCACGGGTGTTACTTCAACTTGATCGTCCAAGTCATGGATAATGCGTCGAAAAACCAGCATGGTATGAAAGGTTGTGGTGCGGTTTGTCAGCCCCGAGCGGCTTTCCACCGGCAGGGTGTCGGAACGCTGAAATTCCCAGCCCTCGGCGCCCAGCTCATTCATCAACGCGGTCAGAGAAGCGGCGAATTTGTCTTCTCCCCGCTTCAATCCTTTGATCTTGCCGGGTTTTTTCGGTGCTGGCAGGACCTTGTATTCAAACTTCGTCATGGAAAACTCCCCGGTTTCAGACTCGAACCCCACGCTCAAGAATGTAACGTATCCGATTCGTAACGAAGGGTCCAAGGGGCGGTGGGCGATTGTGGTATTTTTACCAAGGGACGCAAATGTTTAAAGTTCTGCCTGGGAAAGCCACAAGAATTTAAACATTTCAGTGGCTTTTCCGGCGAAGTTTAAACTTTT
>CAYSBG010000230.1:0-4207 GCA_964429125.1 uncultured Aliiroseovarius sp. | reverse complement strand
CGAAGGTAACGCCAGGCGATCATCCATTCGAATGGCGCGAAAGGTTTTGTGCTGTGGGCCAATGTCTGCTCCGGGTTTTTTGGCAGAGTGGGCTGCGGGGTCGGGAAGGTCAAGGCGCAGAGATGCGAAACCGGCTACGTTTCGCCGGGCAAAAGCCCGGCGACCCGGTGGGGGTTCCACCCCCACACCCCCGAAGTATTTGCCGAAAGATGAAAAGGGGCGTTTCCCCAAGTGGGCGCGCGGGCTATCGTCAGAGAAACAGGAGGCAGGAAGATGGCATTGATTACAGAACTGCAAGGGATTGTCGGCACCCACCATGTATTGCAGGGCGCGGATCTGGCGCCGTTCTCGTGCGACTTTCTCGGCGGGTACGCATGGGAGCCGCTTTGTGTGGTGCGACCGGGATCGACCCGGGAGGTGGCGGCGGTTATGCGCTGTATGAGCCAGGCCGGGATAGCGGTCGTGCCGGTTGGCGGCAATACCGGGTTGGCCGGTGCGACCGCAGCCGAAGGAATGGTGATGCTGTCACTGGCGCGGATGAACAAGGTCGTTGAAATCCGCCCGGCGTCCCGCGTGGTAGAGGTTGAGGCCGGCGTGGTTCTGGACCACTTGCACGCGGCTGTCGGGGTGCATGGTCTGAGCTTTCCCATGACCTTTGGCGCACGCGGCTCCTGCATGATTGGTGGGATGTTGTCGACCAATGCGGGGGGGTCTAACGTTGTACGTTATGGCAACACCCGGGCGTTGTGCATGGGGTTGGAAGTGGTTCTGGCCGATGGCCGGGTGCTGGATTTGATGAATGCGTTGCACAAGGATAATTCCGGCTATGACCTGAAGGACCTGTTCATTGGCGCCGAGGGCACGCTGGGGATCATTACCCGGGCAGTGCTGAAACTGGTGCCGACGCCACGCGCATTTGCCACCGCGATGGTGGCGGTGCCAGGGCTGGCGGAGGCCTTGCAATTGCTCAACCGCCTGCAAGAGGCGACCGGGCGCGCGGTGGAGGCGTTCGAATACATGCCCGGCAGCTTTATCGAGCGGCATTTGGCGTTGCACCCCGGCGCCCGCGCCCCGTTTGACGCCCCGCATGCGGTGAATATCATGGTTGAAATTGGCGCCACGGCGATGCGTGACGCGGAGCCAGGACCGGACGGGGTGGTGCCGATTGTAACCTATCTGGAGCAGGTCCTGGCCGGGTTGATGGAAGAAGGCGCGGTGCTAGACGCCGTAATCGCGCGCAACGAGGCCGAGCGGGCCGAGATGTGGGCCCGGCGCGAAGCGGCGGCAGAGGTCATGATAAGCTATCCGCACCGGGTCGATACCGACATTGCCCTGCCGCTGGACGCGGTGAGCGTGTTTCTGGAACGCATGGAACAGGTTCTGCCGCAAATCGCTCCCGGGGCGAAGCACATCGAGGTTGCGCATTTGGGCGACGGCAATATTCACTACTCGGTTGCACTGGCCCAGCCGGACACGGCGTTGGCCGAAACAATCACCGAACGGGTCGAAGACGAGGTGAAACGCCTTGGCGGGTCCTTTTCTGCCGAGCATGGGATTGGACTTTCCAAGAAAAGCTCCATGGCGCGGCGCAAGGATCCGGTGGCACTGGAAGTCATGCGATCAATCAAGGCTGCGCTGGATCCTGACGGGCTGATGAACCCCGGCAAGGTGCTGCCGTGACACCTCGGAGGCTTGCAATAGATGATCCGGCGCTTGGAGCGGTTGCGCATCTTCTGCGCAATGCTTTTTCCGGAATGCCGGATGCGCCCTCTGCGAGGCTGCAACGTGAGGATGTGCGGCGCATGGCCGGTGAAGGTCACGCGCTGGTGGTTGAGCAGGACGGTGGGCCGGTGGCCTGCCTGTTCACCCGTCCCTCTCGTGATGTTGCAGGGGCGCTGTATCTGGGCGCGTTGGCGGTAGCGCGCCACGCCCGAAGGCGAGGGTTGGCGCGGGAATTGATCGAAGCGGCTGCAGAGATTGGCCGCGCCGAGGGCTATGGCGCGTTGACCCTGGATACAGGGGCGCGGCACCGGCATTTGTTGCGTCTGTTTGGCAAGGCCGGTTTTGCGGTTGTCGCTCAGGCAGGGGGTATAGTGCAATTGCAGCGCGCGTTGGTCTGGCAGATCGGCACCAGCGACCCGGCCCGCCCAGTGCTATCGCTGATCCGCAACGCCTTTGCCCAGATGGAAGGCCGCATTGATCCGCCCTCTTCGGCAACGCGGCTGGACGTGGTCGGGATACGCGCGCAGGTGCAAGATGGCGAGATCTGGGGTATTGGCGACCCGCTCGTGGCATGTGTTTTTCTGACACCGCAGGGGGACGGGATGTATGTGGGCAAGCTTGCGGTGGCTCCGGCATATCGTGGGCAAGGACATGCCGCACGGCTGCTGGCACTGGCCGAGGACCGGGCGCGGGCAATGGGATTGCGGCGCCTGGATCTGAAAGTACGGGTGGAGTTGGTTGAAAACCATGCCTTCTTTCGCAAGGCTGGATTTGAACGGGTCGGTGAGGATAGGCATGCCGGCTTTGACCGGACCACCACGCTGCTGTTCAGCAAAGAGGTCACGCCATGAACCCGCACCGTTTTGCCGACACGTCTGAAGCGCAATTGCATATGGAATTGGAGCGGATCATCCGTGCCACGCCATTTCTGATGAAAACCCTGAGCCGAGCCCGGGATATGAACCTGCCCGATTGCTGGCTGGTGTCCGGGGCGATTTACAACCGGGTCTGGAACGCGCTGACCGGGCGGCCGGCAAGGTATGGGATCAAGGATATCGACCTGTTCTATTTCGACCCGGACACGTCTTGGGAAGCAGAAGACAGGGTCATCCGCAGTGCGGCACAGGTATTTGCCCCGGACCCGCCGGTCGAGCTTCGAAATCAAGCACGCGTGCATTTATGGTATGAGGCGCATTTTGGCCAGGCCTATGCGCCTCTGAAATCATCGCGCGAGGGGATCGACCGGTTTGCGGCCAAGACTCACGCGGTGGGTGTTCGGCTGCTGGTAAGCGGACCAATGGAAATCTATGCACCCTACGGGCTTGGCGATATTTTCGCGCTGCGTGTGGTGCCCAATACCATGCAGAACAACCAGGCCACGCATGAGGCGAAGGCGGCGCGGCAACTGGCGCTTTGGCCGGAGCTGGAGATCATACCCTGGCCGTGAGTCTCTGCGCATTTACCGAAGGGAAATGCGCCCGGCCCAACCATTGCAGGCCGCAGGCCGAAATGGGCGGGAGGGCTGGCGGTTGAAAATTTTGAAAAATTTTGCACCTCCATTGCGGCCTGCAAACCGGCCTTCGTTTCTTTTCATCCACAAGCAAGCGTGGCTTTCATCAGCGCCTGATCGCCACGAAGAGAGTTCTTTCTGGTTCGGCATCCGGTGGCTTGCCGAACAGCCAATTCTGCCTTGGCAAAGACCTCGGCCCGATCCGGCAGCATTTCAATCGAGGTGCGGTAAATTTCAACTTTATTGTCACGCCGGTGTATGACGAACCGAGAACCGTCGATTTCTATCGCGGTTTTCTCGACCCCCATGAACGCAACCGAGGGGCTATCGCATGCATTCAGCATGACCAACGCCGTCAGAATGAAAGTCAGTTTCTTCATTTCGTGCCTTTTCATGGTTAATGGATTGATAATTGGCATTAGTTAACAAAGCGTTATTATCTGTTCTTTGCACCGCGTCATCTTGCCGTGCTGTTTGTTGGTAAACAGCCATTAATTACACTCCAAATCTCGAATATCCGGAAAATGAACAGCCAACGTCCGGCGAACACTGTTCGTCGCTGTACTTCCTCGCCTCGGTTGACGCAGGTGGCTTAACCGTACCCTTCTTCATGGTCCGGTTGTTTTGGGTGCCGTATTCCGGCCGTTCCATGCCTTTGTTTGAGGACATCTGGAACCCTGACATTTGTTGCCCGGATGCTGTCAGCGCAGGTTGTCTTCTTTGACCTCGGTCTGGTGGTGTTGAAACGCCAGGGTATTTCAAGGAATTCGTGCTGGGCAATGGTACTTCGCCGGGGTCTTACGCGCTGGTTTGTCCCCGTGTGGTGCCGTTTTGCGTTCAGGGAGAGAGGCCCTTGCAGCCCCCTTCTTTTGCGCGCACACTGCCCCGGCGAACAAGGAGAGCATGATGACCCAGGACAATGACCGCCACGCGATGAAGATGGCCAAGAAAAAGGCCGCCCGCGACAAGATCATG
>CAYSBG010000229.1:0-4229 GCA_964429125.1 uncultured Aliiroseovarius sp. | reverse complement strand
GAGCGCGGCTGGAACGCCGGGCGCAATCAGGTGGTTTACACCCGCCTGGCGGCGGATCTGGACACGCCGGTTTCGGTGATGCTGAAGCTGACCGAGGCCCGCGAAGACAGTTTCGTTCTGGAAAGCGTCACCGGCGGCGAGGTGCGCGGGCGCTATTCGATCATCGGAATGAAGCCGGATCTGGTCTGGAAATGCCACGCCACCAAGGCGCGGCTGAACCGGCAGGCGCGCTTTGACCCGGATGCTTTTGAAGATCAGGTCGAGGACCCTCTGAGCTCGCTGCGCCGAGTGCTTGAGGAAAGCCGGATTGACCTGCCCGAGGACCTGCCGGCGGCCAGTGCCGGGCTGTTTGGCTATTTGGGCTATGACATGATCCGCCTGGTCGAACATCTACCCAATGTGAACCCCGATCCGCTGGGCCTGCCGGATGCGGTGCTGCTGCGCCCCTCGGTGGTGGCGGTGCTGGATGGGGTCAAGGGCGAGGTGACACTGGTGGCACCGGCCTTCATTGACAGCGGGCTGAGCGCGCGCGCCGCCTATGCGCAGGCGGGCGAGCGGGTGATGGATGCGCTGCGCGACCTGGAACGCCAGGTTCCCGCCACCGCACGCGAGATGGGCGACGCGACGCCGCCGGGCGTTCCGGTTTCGAATTTCACCCACAAGGAATACCTGCAAGCCGTTGAAAAAGCCAAGAAATACATCCGCGCCGGGGATATTTTCCAGGTGGTTCCCAGCCAGAGGTGGACAGTGGACTTCGCCCAACCGCCATTTAGCCTGTACCGCGCCCTGCGCCGGGAAAACCCTTCGCCTTTCATGTTCTTTTTCAACTTTGGCGGCTTTCAGATCATCGGCGCCAGCCCGGAAATTCTGGTCCGGGTTTTTGGCCGTGAAGTGACCATCCGCCCGATCGCCGGCACCCGAAAACGCGGGGCGACACCGGACGAGGACAAGGCGTTGGAGGCGGATCTGCTGGCCGACGAAAAGGAGTTGGCCGAGCATTTGATGTTGCTGGACCTGGGGCGCAATGACGTCGGGCGCGTGGCCAAAATCGGCTCGGTGCATCCGACCGAGGAATTCGTCATCGAGCGCTATAGCCATGTCATGCACATCACCTCGAACGTGGTGGGCGAGCTTGCCGACGACCATGACGCCTTGTCAGCCCTTCTGGCCGGGTTGCCAGCGGGGACGCTTTCGGGGGCGCCAAAGGTGCGGGCGATGGAAATCATCGACGAGCTGGAGCCGGAAAAGCGTGGGGTTTACGGCGGCGGGGTCGGCTATTTTTCAGCCGCCGGCGACATGGATATGTGTATCGCCCTGCGCACGGCGATCCTGCAGGACGAAAAGCTATATATCCAGGCCGGCGGTGGCGTGGTGTATGACAGTGACCCGCAAGCAGAGTTTGAAGAAACCGAACACAAGGCCCGGGCCATACGCATGGCGGCCGAAAGTGCGGGGAAATTCACCGGGCGCGGCAATTGATCCAAAGCGGGGCGCTCCCGCCCTTTCTTGCCCCTTTCGGGGCGGCGAAAGGTTGGGCCCGGCTCATTTTCCGTGGAAAATGAGCCTGTGCCTCCGGCGGGGATATTTTTGGAAGTATGAAGCCGTAGCCAAGCAGGGTGCAGGAAGGGCGGCGAGATTTGGTTCGGTCGCGCTCTGATCTGCAAATGCCCGCAGCTTGAAACGCTTTATTCGCCCAGCATCCATTCTCCGTCGGGGAAAAACGCGTGGAAGGCGAAGGCAAACAGCATGTCGTGCAGCACGTCCTTGCCCTGTTGGTCGCGCACCCGGATGGTGCCGACATCCTTGGCTTCGCCGATTCGGCTTGCATCCAGAGCCGAGGCCTGGCCGGCATTCCAGCTGATCACCAGCCCGGCCTCGCGGATCTCGCCCTCGCGCACCAGCCGGTCCATTGGCCAGGCCCGGTTGCCGACCCGCACTACCCGCATCAAGGCGGGCACACCATTTGGCGGCAGCTCGCCATTGAACAGAAACGGGCGTGCGGCGCTGTCATATTTGGCGTATGGATTGCGCCCATAGTCGCGGTCAAAATCGGGTTCCACCATGACCAGCCCGTCCGGGTTGCGGGTGGTAAACTCGGACCAGCTTTCCAGCCAGGACGGGTATTGTTTGAGCATGTCGCCAGTATGGTCGCCGACGATGCCTTCGCCAAGCGCCTGCTGCCACCAGCTTTCGCTTTCCCGGTCAAACATGATCATGTCAGAGTTGCGGAGCTTGCCGCTCACGCCGAAATTCAGCTCCTGGCCATTGACCCGACGATCAAACACCAAAGCCGAGTTGCAGAGCGGGCAAAAGGTAACAATTACCGGCACATCGCCGACGGTATCGTTGACGATTTCATGCCATATGAGGTAGCGGATCGGATAGGCGCGCGGGGTTTGCCCTTCCATTTCCAGGGCAATCACCGGCTCGCGCCCATCAATCCGGCTCTCCTGCGCCACGGCCATGAATTCGGTCGATGCCAACGCCGGAATGCCGTCTTTGGGCGGGCCACCAGAGAGGATTTCGGACCAGCTTTCCACGCTGGTCGTGGTGAAATCGGTGTTGGGCCATTCGCGCGCCCAGAAAGGCGGGGTTTCGCCTGGCCCGGCCTGGGCCTTTTGAGCGACAAGTCCCAAAAGCACGAAGGTAATGGTCAGAATCAAGCGCATGGCAGGGCCCTCCTCAAGCCGGGTTCGGTTTGAGACTGGCAGAGCAATGGCGCCGCGCATAGCCCATATCACAGGGGTTTGAGCAAGCGTGCAATCGGGCGTTGGGTGTTCAAGGGCGTGTTGCGCCTGATCGGATTCGGGCCTTCAGTTGCCTGGGCGAGGCAGCGCGTGGCGCGCAAATCGCCGCGCCTGCGCCTTGCCAAATTTTCCTCAATCAAAGCGATCAAACGCAGCCGTCAATGAAGTCTGGTTCAGCACCGCAGTTTCATGCCCACGAACCGGTGTTGCCTGACGCCTGGCAAGCCGGCGTTATCGCGCACGTCCTGGTTCATCTGGATCGCTGGAGAACAAAGCAATTTTGTTGCCCTGGGGATCGCGCAGGTAGCCGACATAAAAATGCGGGCCATAGATGTCGCGGAAACCCGGTCGCCCTTCGTCAGAACCACCTGCGGCAAGGGCGGCGGCATGAAGAGCACGAACCTGCTGCTGACGATGCGCCTGAAAGGCAATCATCGCGCCATTTCCCGCCGAGGCCGGACGTCCATCAAAGGTGGGCTTAACGTAGAAATCCGGCAATGCCGCAGACTGGGCCGGGTTTGCGGGAAGCACATAGCTCAGGCCCTCAGGACCTTCCTTCAGCTGATACCCAAGCGCTGGAAGGAATGCCGAATAAAACCGCTTCGCGCGCGCAATGTCATCAGCACCGACGGTGACATAGGCAATCATGCTGTGAATCCCTTTCCGGAAATCTGGCTATTGACGCGGGTTTATAAACTTGTGGCAGCCGGAGCAAGATGGCGCAGGGTAACATGAAAGCCGCGACCGCATTGGTCTGTTTTCTTTCATAAGCTTATCAGGCTGGGCCTGTCACGGTTTTTATTCCGCTCTCTCCCGAAGGCGAAAGGAAATATGGCTGTGGCGCGGGCAATACCAGGGGCGCAGATTGCCGTCGGTCAGAATAGTATATTCAATCAGGTATTCCTGCGCGGCCTGCGCAAAGGTCTTGGCGTCCATCAGAGAACCTTCACGCCCTTGGCCGAGACCGGCTTTCCTCGCGGGTGCTGGCCCGTCTGCTTTTACAGGACAGGTAGGAAGAGCACCGCCAGAGCGAAAATCTCCCGCGTTTGTCAAGCGAGACTTTGCCGCCAAAATCGTGTGATTTTTCGCACCGTCCGCGAAAACCTCCAAAACTACACAATCCGTAACAAGCGTATAGGCTTATTTCAGGTGTTTTCGCCTTGTCAAACTTGGAAGGAACCGCCGCCAAGGGATGTATTTTGCTGGTGCCCAAGGTGGGAGTCGAACCCACACGATATTGCTATCGGGGGATTTTGAATCCCCTGCGTCTACCATTCCGCCACTTGGGCCTGCGCCATGGATTTAACCGGACTTTCTGGGCGCGTCCATGCGAAAAATCAATCTGGTGGCAGAAAATCATGCCGCGCACCCACCGGCCCCTGCGGGTCTTGCCGTTTTGCCCGCCCCTGCCCGGGAGCGGGGCGAGTCAGCGTTTGCGCAAGCAAATGCGTTCGCCCTGCCGGACGAATTCGATTTGGTGCG
>CAYSBG010000228.1:0-4233 GCA_964429125.1 uncultured Aliiroseovarius sp. | reverse complement strand
AAGGAGAAACACAGATGAGCACGAAATTTCACGTTCCGGACATGAGCTGCGGCCATTGCAAGGCCACGATCGAAAAGGCCTTTGCCACGGCCGACCCGCTGGCCGAGCTGAGCTTTGACATGGAGGGGCGCAATGTCGAGATCGACAGCGATCTGGATGCAGGCTCGCTGGCCACGCTTTTGAAAGAAGCAGGCTATCCGGCAGAAGCTGTCGCCGCCTGACCTGATGAAACTCGGGTGGGTAAAATCGTTCCCATTGAGGACGGTGCTGCCCGCCCTATGCCGGGGTTTGCGCCCGATGTGCGGCCCAAAGCCCGGCCAGAAGTGCAGCCTCGCCGTCGATCCGGTCGGGCGCGACCCCTTGCGTGGCCAACCCGCGCGCGTAGGCCTCGGCCAGGGCGCCATCGCCGATCACCACCACCTCCATACCCAGCCAGTAGGGTCGCGCGGCGGCCAGATCGGCGCCCACCAGATGGCCAGTGGTGGCACCGGCCTGCCCGCCCTGCTCAGCCACCGCCAGATCGGCGGCCAGCGCCTGGGGGCGGCTTAGCGAGCGGTCCAGCGCGGCATCAAATCCGGTGCCGGTATTGGCCACGCCAAGGCTGTCGATCAAACGTCCGGTCAGGCTGGACTGAAAGCTCACGACCTCGCCGGCGCTGATGCGCAGCCAATGGCAGCGCGGCCCGGTGATACAGGCGATACCGTCGAAATCCGCCCGCGCCGCCAACAAGCCGGCAGCGCGCGCCACCGCACAGCCCAAACGGCCAGACGGGGCCTGCTGGATGAAAACGGGCAGCATTGCGCCGGGCGGCGCTACATAGCCGGGCGCCCCGGGCAGTAATGCGGGCACGACAATCTCTGGCGCAACCGGCGCACCGCAGGACATAACCGGCAGGCCGTCCGGCGGCGCCTCGCTGATCGCCTTGTCGTCATGCATTTCCCAGACCTTGCCGTCCGCCTGTGCGATCCATTTTTCCATGCCTCTTCTTAACCCGCGCGCCGCGCAGACAAAAGACGTGACCCTGCGCTGATTTTGCCGCAATCTGGCATAAAACCGGAGTCGCAAATGCATATTCTTGCCATTGACCAGGGCACCACGTCATCGCGGGCCATTGCCTTTGACGCGCAACTCAGCCCCGTCCACACCGCCCAGGCCGAGTTTGCCCAGCATTACCCGGCCTCTGGCTGGGTCGAGCATGACCCCGAGGACATCTGGCGCACGGTGCTGGATACCGCGCGTGCGGTGTATCGGGCGCTAGACGGGGATATCGCCGCCATTGGCATCACCAATCAGCGCGAAACCACCTTGCTGTGGGATCGCGCCACCGGCAAGCCCGTGCATAACGCCATTGTCTGGCAGGACCGGCGCACCCACGAAGCCTGCGTGCAGCTTAAAGCTCAGGGGCTGGAACCCCTCGTGCAAGAACGCACCGGCCTGTTGCTGGACCCATATTTCAGCGCAACCAAACTGGCCTGGCTGCTCGATAACGTTGCCGGTGCGCGCGCGGCGGTCGAGGCCGGGCGGTTGGCCTTCGGCACCATCGACAGCTTTCTCATCTGGCGCCTGACCGGGGGCAGGGTGCATGCCACCGACGCCACAAATGCCGCACGCACCATGCTCTATGATATCGGCAAAGGCGCCTGGGACAGCGAGATTTGCCGCCACCTGAACATCCCGATGGGCGTGCTGCCGGAAGTGCGCGATTGCGCCGATGATTTCGGCCATACCGACCCGGCGCTGTTTGGCAGGGCGATCCCGATCCGCGGCGTTGCCGGCGACCAGCAGGCAGCGACCATCGGCCAGGCGTGTTTTCAGCCCGGCATGATGAAAAGCACCTATGGCACCGGCTGTTTTGCCTTGCTGAATACCGGGGATCAGATGGTCGCCAGCCGCAACCGGCTGTTGACCACCATTGCCTACCGCCTGAATGGCAAGAACACCTATGCGCTGGAAGGGTCGATATTTATCGCCGGGGCCGCAGTGCAATGGCTGCGCGACGGGTTGGGCGTGGTGCAGGATGCGGCCGAGACCGGGGCGATGGCCCGCGCCGCGGACCCGCAACAGGAGGTGATCCTGGTGCCGGCCTTTACCGGGCTGGGCGCACCCTATTGGGACGCCGAAAGCCGTGGCGCGCTGTTTGGCCTGACCCGCAATACCGGGCCCAACGAACTGGCCCGGGCCGCCCTGCAAGCCGTGGGGTTTCAGACCACCGACCTGTTGGGCGCCATGCAGGCGGACTGGCCTGGGCAAACCCGCGCGCTGCGGGTGGACGGTGGCATGGCGGCGTCAAATTATGCCATGCAGTTTCTGGCCGACATAACTGGCGCGCCCGTAGATCGGCCGCAGGTTCTGGAGACCACAGCCCTGGGCGCAGCATGGCTTGCGGGCATGCACGCGGGTGTTTACCCAAGGCAAGAAGAATTCGCCGTCAGCTGGGCGCTGGAGCGCCGGTTCTCGCCAGAAATGGACTCACATATCCGCAGTAAAAAACAAGGCCAATGGCGTGATGCGGTGCGCCGCACTCTCGGGCCTCTTCGTGACCAGACCGGGTGAATGCCCTCATGTTGGATTTGTTCTTGCTGACCTGTGCGGCACGCCGCTTGCTGTGGCCTGTTGGCAAACCAACATGGCGACAAGACCCGATCTGCGCGTGGTGCAAATCCAGACTTTGCAAATCCGGGGATTTGTTGAATACTGTCAGGAAAGGAATTTCGCGGCGCGGAATATTTTGGACAGACAAATTCAAAGGTCGGAATTATGGTTAAGGTTCGGTATTTCAATTCAACCAGGGTGCGTCGGCCTCTGACATTGGCGATTATCACCGGCATACTTGGCGTTTTGATTGCGGTTGCGGCCGGGGTGTCGCTTAATCGCACGCGGATCTTTTTGAACGGCGCCCAGGCTCTGGATGCGCGGGTTGTCGCGATGCAGATAGACCGTTCAGGCAAGGCGCCAGACTACCTGCCGATGTTTGCCTTTCAGGATGCAAGCGGCAAGCAATGGCAGGTGCCCGGCTGGCAGAGCAGCCCGGAATATGGCTTTGCCAAGGGCGAAATGGTGACAGTTTTGTTCAACCCGGACATGGCCGACAGCGTGCGCATAGATGCCTGGCGCGATGGCTGGAAAGGGGGGCTGAACATTCTGTTTGTCGCCGTCTTCTTTTTGGCAATGGCACTGGGCGGGCTGATCCTTCATCGCCGTTGGATGCGCGAGCGCCCCGGCTACGCCGCGCGCGCCGATTGGGTGCCCGAGGATGAAGACGGCAAAGAAACCACGATTCACTATAACAAAGGCGGAATCGTGCGGTTTCTGCGCCGACCAAAACTGACGGCTATCATGCTGGCCATTCCCGGTTTTGGCATGTTGGTAGCGGGGTTGTATGGCACTGCCAGCGGCACCGATATGGGCGGGGAAAACCAGGTAGCGAGCTTTTACACTGGCGCGGTTGTGTTTTTGGCGATGGCGGCATGGGCGCTGTCGGTGCATTTGAAACACCGGCGCGCCCGGGCGCGGCGCCAACGCGCGGGAAAATGAAAACGGACAAATGAAAACGGGGCCCCGAAAGGCCCCGCGTGAATTCTTGCCGGCAAGCGAGGATTATTCCTCTTCGCCGCCTTCGGCCTCGGGGGCCTCAACGCCCTCTTCGCCGCCCTCCACTTCGTCCTCATCCGAGGAACGCAACGCCGACGGCGCCGAGATGTTGGCGACCACGAAATCCCGGTCGATTGTCACCTTGGAGCCTTTGGGCAGGTCGATGTCAGAGGCGTGGACCACGTCGCCAATTTCCAACCCGTCCAGATTGACCGTCAGGTGATCGGGAATGTCGGATGCGGTCACTTCCAACTCGATCTCCTGGCGAATGACAGTCAGAACGCCGCCCTTCTTGATGCCGGGACATTCCTCTTCGCCCTCAAAGTTCACATGAATGAACAAGCGCACTTTCGAGGTACGGCGCAGGCGCATCAGGTCAAGGTGCGTCGGCAGGTCCTTGATCACGTCGCGCTGCACGTTGCGGCAGATAACCCGCACGTCTTCGTGGCCTTCAACCTTGAGGTTGAACAGCGTCGACAGGAACCGGCCCTGCTTGAGGCGCTTGAGCAGCACGTTGAAAGGGATGTTGATCGGAAGCGGATCTACGCCGCCGCCGTAAACGATGCCCGGAACATTGCCCTCGCGGCGGGCTTGACGGGCGGCCCCCTTGCCTGTCCCCGTCCGTTCCGAGGCGATGAGATC
>CAYSBG010000227.1:0-4248 GCA_964429125.1 uncultured Aliiroseovarius sp. | reverse complement strand
CGTTTTCGGCGCTGCTCATGGCCGGCCTTGACGGGATCAAGAACAAGATCGACCCGGGCCCGGCCCAGGACAAGAACCTCTATGACCTGCCCGCCGAAGAGCTGGAAGGCATCCCCACGGTTTGCGCCAGCTTGCGCGAAGCCCTGGAGGCGCTGGAGGCCGATCACGACTTCCTGCTGGCCGGTGACGTGTTCACCCGCGACCAGATCGAGGGCTACATGGAGCTGAAATGGGAAGAAGTGTACGAATACGAACACACCCCGCACCCGGTCGAGTTCAAGCTGTATTATTCTTGCTAAAACATTGCCTTAACTGGCAAAGTTCATGTGAAAGGGCGCTGGCAACGGCGCCCTTTCCGCCTACTCTCCAGCGGCGTTCATCAAATCGAACGATTCATGCCCTAAAACCTCCGCAATAACACGCGACAAAGGCGTGGTAATGGTAATCGAGGTGCCCCGCATGACGCTTGTATCGCCACAACACGGCCCTGGGCCGGCGCCGTTAGCAACGGCCAAGGCACAGTTCTTGCTGACTGGTCGCTGCGATCTGCAAGCCGACGCTTTGGCTGCACCGATACTGGCGGCGCTCTCTCAAGGGGCAAGTGGCCTGTGCGCTGCGCGTTCCCGCGGGCGTCATGCGCTGGTCCTGCGCGCGCAGGACGGCTTCATTGGCCTGGCCATCGGGAAAACCGCTTTGGGTGCGGCCCATTTTCATCGTGCCATACTGCCCTTTACCCCGACCTGTGAACGGGGCGAACTGATGCGGCTGATCGAACATCACGAGGCATATGTCACGGTCAAGCTGACACGCGCGGCGACCGATCAAACCCCCTTGCCGCTGCTGCTGCAACGCGCCATGGCCGAGGTTGCGCCGCAACTGGACGTGGCCGGCTTGCTATGGCACCCAACCGGGCGTCTGCATGGCGCACAAGATTTGCAACGCTTGCTCAACAAACCCAGTCCCGCCCCGCTTCTGGTCACACCACGCAGCGCCAGTATTGGC
The DNA here is from genome assembly GCA_964429125.1 of uncultured Aliiroseovarius sp. Classification (GTDB taxonomy): domain Bacteria; phylum Pseudomonadota; class Alphaproteobacteria; order Rhodobacterales; family Rhodobacteraceae; genus JAAEUB01. Next base: position 3,246 of record CAYSBG010000227.1, on the reverse strand, counting down.
CCACGCCGCCTGCCGGCGCTCCGCCTGGCCGGCGCCAAAGCCGTGCTTGGCTACCAGGTGCATCTGCATCTGTTGGAGATCGACCGCGCCACCGCCAGCGCGGCGGCCTATGCCTTTCTTGAGGCCGCCCTGGCCAACGCCGCCCTGCGCGCCGGACAAAGCTTTACCCACGCCGGGCAAACCTTTCGTATCTCCCATGATGCGGGCAGCCGCGACGTGACGCTTATTCCGGTGGCAAGTATCGATCTGTTGCCGCGCGCTGCCTGAACAAGGGGGCTGGCAGGTCGCAGGCCGTTAAACGCATGGGCAATCAGCCGTAAACAGGGCCGGAAATGTGCCGGAGCATGTCGGTTGATTGGTCGGTAAAGAAGGCTAAGATGCGCCGTCAAACCGCGCCAGAATGGCTTCGCGATCCGTTTTTGCCAGATCCTCCAGCCGCCGCTGATAGGTATGGATCGAAAAAACCACACATCCCGTTTCAGCCATCTTTACAATGCTTTGCCGCTCGATCCTCACCCATTTTTTACCTGTGCCGGGCGCCGGGCGCGGGGCCTTTTCCGAACGCGGCTGAAACAATTCCGCATCGTCGTAGAGCAGGCAATTGGCCCGCCAGATTGGCCGCTCGGGATGCACCCCGTCAAACAGCCGCTGCACCCGGCGTGCGATGTCGGGCGAATAGCTGGCCACCGGCCCGTGAATCGCGGCAAGCGGGCGGCCAAGCTTTTCGGCCAGGGTCCAGGACGCAGGAAAGCACAAGAGCGCGCCGGCAAGGATGTGTTCGCCCCCACCCGTGGGCTTTTGCAAAAGGCAGAAATCCTCCTGAACCAGGCTGGCGAGGGTTTCCAGAACACGGGCCGGATTGATCGCGACGACCCGCCCGTCCGGGCAGGTAACCTGGTCCTGCGTGACCTTGAAATCAGACCGCATTTTCAGCTGCGCCAGCACCGCGCCCAACAGCTCTTGCAGCGCCTGCGCCGTGGCGGCGCCATCCTGCAGGACCTCGGCGCGCCGGTCCCGCACCAGCACCTGCCGCCGCGCCATCTGCGCCGGATAAGCATCGTCCACTTGCAACCATTGCCCCGGTGTAATCGGCACCAACCCGGGCAGACGCATCAGCCGCGGATCCTCCCAGGGGCGCAGCGGCAGGACATTCTGGCAGATTTCCCCCATGGCGCGCCTCTTTCTGACGTAGCATCACCTCGGCGTGATTTTCACCGCGCCATCTTGTCTTTTGCCTACCCTGCCCCCTAACTGACAAGCAAGTTCAAAAGGAGCAAGACATGCAGACCGAGCGCATCGAATTCACCGGCCATGGCGGCGACCAACTGGCAGCGCGGCTGGACATGCCCGACGGCCCGCTGCTGGCCACGGCGCTGTTTGCCCATTGCTTCACCTGCTCCAAGGAAAGCTTTGCTGCCAAACGTATTGCCGCCCGCCTGACCGGCGCAGGAATCGCGGTTTTACGCTTTGATTTCACCGGGTTGGGCGGAAGCGAAGGGGCGTTTTCCGATACCACGTTTTCCTCCAATGTTGCCGATCTGATCGCCGCCTGTGGCTACTTGTCGGCGCGCGACATGACGCCCAACATGCTGATCGGCCATTCCCTGGGCGGGGCCGCCGTCCTCAAGGCCGCAGCGCAGATGGACAACATCAAGGCAGTCGCCACCCTGGGCGCGCCATTCGCCCCGGACCACGTGAAACACAATTTTGCCGACCACCTTGAGGAGATCATGCAAGACGGCGTGGCCAAGGTGGACCTTGGCGGGCGGCCCTTCTGCATTGGCAAAGCCTTCCTTGACGATATTTCCGCCACCGAACTGGCCCCGGCGATCCGCAACCTCAAAGCGGCGCTTATGGTCATGCATGCCCCCTTGGATCAGGTGGTAGGCATTGAAAATGCACAGGAAATATTTATCACAGCCAAGCACCCAAAAAGCTTTGTCACGCTTGATGACGCGGACCATTTGCTGACCCGGCCCGAGGACAGCGAATATGCCGCCGGGGTCATCGCGGCCTGGGCCACGCGTTATCTGGACCTGACCCCGCCTGCCCCGCCCCCTGGCGCCCCCGAAGGCGTGGTGCGCGTGCGCGAGGCCGACCCGGACGGGTTTCTCCAGGACGTAACCTCAGGCCCCTTCCACCACGTTCTGGCCGACGAGCCCGTCGCCTATGGCGGCACCAACAAGGGCATGTCGCCCTATGGGTTTCTGTCCGCAGGGCTTGGCGCCTGCACATCGATGACCATCCGCATGTATGCCCGTCGCAAGAAATGGCCTCTGGCCTCGGTGCGGGTGGATGTGACCCATGACAAGGTCCACGCCCAGGACGCCGAAACCGGCGCGACGCAGAAAATCGACACGTTTTTCCGCGAGATCCACCTTGAGGGCGATCTGGACGCGCCGCAACGCCAGCGGTTGTTGGAAATTGCCGATAAATGCCCGGTGCACAAAACCTTGCTGCATTCCAGCCGGATCGAAACGACGCTGGCCTAAATGGAAAGGTGGGCTATATTGCCCACCCTGCGGCCTAATACTTCGCCTTATTCGGCAATGGCAAACACCATGCTGACCGAGGCGCTGATTGACAATTCTCCACCGGCGACCGGCATGGCCTGAGCTGAGCGCACAAAAGCCATATCCGCCATGACCGGCATTGGCCGGCTTGCGGATTGATCACTGATCGACAAAACCGGACCCAGCGTCACGCCTGCCGCTTCGGCCAGCAATTCTGCCCGTGCGATGGCGTCTTTGACCGCCGCAACCCGCGCCCGGTCCGCCAGTTCCGCGGATTCGGCGATGCCAAATTGCAACCCGTTGAATGTATTGGCCCCGTCGCGGGCAACCTGATCAAGGATCCTGCCCAGATCGTCCAGCTTCATGACCCGGACCGTGACCATGTTTGACGCCTGATAGGCAACGATACGCGGCGGCCCATTGGGACCGTCGCGCTGGTCCGCATACAGCGGCTGCAGGTTCAGATTGCTGGTCTGCATGTCGCGCGCCGCGATGCCGGCCTCTTTCAGCCGGGCAAAAATGGCCTGGGAAATGGCCGAGACCTGGGCCAAAGCCGCGCCCGCGCTGCGGGCCTGTTGGGTCACCCCCAGGGTGATGCTTGCCATGTCGGGCGCGGCCTCTACCGCCCCAAAACCGCTGGTCGAGATGCTTCGGACCGAGTCCTGCGCCCCGGCGCCACGTGTGAAAAGTACCAGAAACCCCATGAGAATCGATAAAATACGCATTTTTTGCT
>CAYSBG010000226.1:0-4259 GCA_964429125.1 uncultured Aliiroseovarius sp. | reverse complement strand
TGGCGGAAAATGACTGAAACCGGGGGCGCAAGGTAAATGAGGACAGGCCCTAGGCCCGCGCATATTTGTGCGTGTGAACACAACCAAGGTTGAAGGCAGGCGCGACAAGGCGAGAATGGTGGCCGAAACCTCCGATTGGACAAGCGGTGCGAGGGCGGGTGGCAAACAGCCCCTTTCGCATGCGATGTGACCAAACCCTGGTTCCGCCGCCCGCCCAGGTTTCTTGCAATTTGCGAATGCCTCCGATTTGGCAAGAACACCCCTCGAACAGGCCGACAAAACCAGTAGAGATATTTTCATTGTGCAAAAAACTGCGACAATCTAACCCGCTTGCCGGGATATTCCCCTGTCAAGCAACAATTTTCAGTTGTTATTTCCAGTTTTTCTTTCAACATTAAACAGATGGGACGGAATCATGTAATTGACGAGTTACTCGCAGACTTGGCCAAATTGGCCCCGCTGGGCTATTATGTGGCCCTGCATATTCGATTTGTTTCCCCCCTTATGACCTTTCAGACATACGACCAGGCCTGGACCGACCATTATACCCAAAATGCCTATGGGCTGCGCGATCCGCAGGTGGCATGGGGCATTTCTCGAACCGGTGCGTCGCGCTGGTCGGAGATTGACCTTCCAGATCCGTTTGGCATCATGAAAGAAGCCGGGGAATTCGGGCTCAAATACGGGGTTATTGTTTCCTGTGGCCCAGTCACCTCGCGCACTATTGCCGGTGTAGCCCGCCGCGATCGTGAGTTTTCGGATCAGGAAATGGCCGCGATTTCCGGCGTGGTCCTGCACCTGCATCACGAGACCGAACCGCCTGACAACCTTACCAATGCCGAAATAGAAGCGTTGCGGATCATCGCTTCCGGCGAACGCTATGCCCAGGGAGCGGCGACCCTGGGAATTTCGGAAAGTGCACTCAAAGCGCGCCTTGCCTCTGCCCGCAAGAAGCTTTTTGCCCGCACCACCGCTGAAGCGATTCAGCGCGCCAAGGAATATCGGTTCCTTTAAACGCCGATACGCACTCACGCTGCCGCCCAAATGGGCACCTGTATCAAACACCTGGAGGGAAACATGCAGACCACAACACTTTCATTCGAAAACATGCACAACCATGGCGAGCTTTTAGCTAATGTATTTCGCGCAAGACGTAAAAGCTTTATCGAGCAGAACAAATGGGATCTGCCCGAAGCGATGGGCATGGAATATGATCAATACGACACCCCGGCCAGCCGTTGGGTGGCGGTCCACAACCTGGGCAAGGTCTATGCGGGCATCCGCCTGACGCCGACCACGGCGCGGTGTGGAATCTATTCCTACATGATCCGCGATGCCCAGCGCGGGTTGCTCGATACCATTCCCGCGAACCTGCTCTTTGAAGAGGCGCCCGTGGCGTCCCATATCTGGGAAAGCAGCCGCATTTTTGTCGACCACGACACCCCGGCCAAAATCCGCCGCACGGTGCATGCGCATCTGGTGATTGAAATGACCAAGGCCGCGCGTGATCTTGGCGCCACCCAGGTGCTGGGCATGATCCCCGCCAATTGGCCGCGTTGGACCCGGCGTTGCGGCGTCGATGCCGTGGCTGCTGGACCGGTCTTGGAGATTGACGGCATCGACAATCAGGTGATCTCGATTGATCTGACCGACAAGATGCACTGAAGCGATGGTTCAAGGGCGGGGCCCTCCCGCCCTTCGTTGCCCCTTTGGGGCGCCTTCGGTTGGGCCGGGCGCGTTTTGCCAGCAAAACGCGCCCCGTCGCATCCTGCGGATACGCCAGGAAGGCGCCTTCGGCGAGAGTATTTCAGGAAAGATGAAAAGCTGCCTTTGTGGGGGCCGTTCGGGTCAGTCTATCCAGTCAAAAGGCCGGGTAAACTCTCCCAGAGTTTTTTTGACTTTGGCACGGTCCACATCGCCCTTTGCCGCCAATTTCGCGACAAGGCCGCGCTTTTTATCCTCGGCGACTTCCACGACTTCCGCAGCTAACCCGGCCTCTGCCAGGGCAGCATTATACACGCGTGTAATGGCCATTTTACGCAAAGCCGGCTTGAACACCTTGCCCACGGCGGTTTTGGGCAATTCATCGAGCACTTCGACATATTTGGGATGCGCGGCACGCTCTTGCACCTTTTCCTTGGCAAAAGCCTTCAACGCCTCGGGCGTCACGCTGGCGCCGTCGACCAGCTCCACATACGCACAAGGAAGCTCGCCTGCGAAAGCATCCGGCTGACCGATTGCACCGACAAAGGCCACCGCCTCATGGCCTGCCAGCGCCTCTTCGATCTCGGCCGGGTCAATGTTGTGGCCACCACGGATAATCAGGTCTTTAGCCCGCCCGGTTATCCACAAATAGCCGTCCGGATCCAACCGCCCAAGGTCGCCCGTGCGCAGATAGGAACGGTTGTCATGCTCATGAAACAGACCGACATTCTTGGCCGCTTCAGTATAGGTATGGCCGCCCCAAACCCCGGGGTTTGCAACACAGATCTCGCCGACCTCGTCCGGGCCACATGTCTTGGTCACATCCCCGGCCCCATCGGCGTGGAAAATCTTCACATCCGTATAGGGGAACGGCACGCCGACCGAGCCGACCTTCTTTTCCCCGGTTGGCGGGTTGATCGACACCAAGCAGGTCGCCTCGGTCAGCCCGTAGCCCTCGCAAATCGCCACCCCGGTGGCTTTTTCAAACCGCTGGTACAATTCCACCGGCAAAGGTGCCGAGCCGGAAAACGCGGTTTTCAAGGACGAAACATCCGCATCCACCGGCCGCTGCATCAGTGCGGCAATGGCGGTGGGCACGGTAATCACGAAAGAGACTTTCCAGCGTTCGATCAGCTTCCAGAAATTGTCAAACACCCCATCGCCCCGGTAGCCGGCCGGGGTGGGGAACACCACATGCGCCCCGGCGGTCATCACCGCCATGAACACCACATGCACGGCGAAAACATGAAACAGCGGCAGGGGGCAGATGATCACGTCTTTCTCGTCAAACAACAGGTTGGCGCCCAGCCAGCCATTGTAAACAATGCCGTTAACCTTGTGCTGCGCCACCTTTGGCATGCCAGTGGTGCCGCCGGTATGGAAATAACAGGCCACCCGGTCCTCGGTGGTGTCGGCAAAATCGAGGCTGGTATTCTGGCGCGCCATTTCTTTGACAAAGCTCTTCACCTCGGCCTGGTGCGTCGCCTCGGTCTTGGGGCGCATTAGCGGCACCAGCCAGCTTTTCGGCGGGCTCAGATAGCGGTTCAGATCCACCTCGAGAACCGTCTTTACATTCGGCGCCAACGCCACCGCCTCGGCAGCCACCTGCGCCACATTGGTCTTGGGGAAAGAGCGCAGCGTCACCAGCACCGTCGCGCCGGTTTCGCGCAGGATAGAGGCGATCTGTTCAGGTTCCAACAGCGGGTTGATCGGGTTGACGATCCCGGCAATTGCCCCACCGATCAACGCATAAAGCGCCTCGTTGCAATTGGGCAGCAGATAGGCCACCACGTCTTTTTCCCCAACACCAAGCGCGCGAAACAGGTTGGCGGCCTGAACCGAGCGGTCGTGGAACTGCTGCCAGGTGACGGTCTCGGCTTTGTCTCCGGGCCCCGACGTGATCTGAAAGCTGACCGCCGGGCGCGAACCGAACTTGTCGGTGGTGCGCCGCAACAGTTCATAAATCGATGCAGGGTGATCGTATTCATCCCATGGCGTTTGCGCCTCAATGGCATTCCGGTCGGCAATTGAACTGAAATTGTGCATGCTATTCTCCCCTCGCGCCCGTTTCAGGCTGCTGTTGGGAAGGCAGGATGACGCCAAAGCGCCCCTGTGGCAACCCCATAGGGGGCTATCTGCCCACCGCCCCGCCCCGGCCGCAGATTATTCTGCCGCCAACCCGTCCGTGAACTGCAGACGGGCCAGACGCGCATATAGCCCGCCCTGGTTCACCAGATCGTCATGTTTGCCCTCGGCGACGATGCGCCCGTCCTCAAATACCACGATCCGGTCGGCATTCTTCACCGTGGCCAGCCGGTGGGCGATGATGATCGTCGTGCGGCCGCGCGCCATCTTGTCAATCGCGCTTTGCACCAGACGCTCGCTTTCAGCGTCCAGCGCGCTGGTGGCTTCGTCCAGCAGCAATACCGGCGCATCGCGCAGCACGGCGCGGGCGATGGCGATGCGCTGTTTCTGGCCGCCGGAGAGCTTCACGCCGCGCTCGCCGACCTGAGTGTCATAGCCGTCCGGCAGCCGGACAAGGAACTCGTCCGCAT
>CAYSBG010000225.1:0-4281 GCA_964429125.1 uncultured Aliiroseovarius sp. | reverse complement strand
CTTTCAGCTTGCGTGTTGGACAAGTCCTGACGCGCAATCATGACATGCTCATATAGCGGCATGTGTTTCTCCGTTTTCAAGGCGCGCTTCAAAGGTCGAGGAACATCCCTTGCACGTCCCGACCACGAGGGGCAACGCATTCATGTATTTGCACAAGGTGGGCGGGTTATACACGGGTTGGGCGCGGGCGCAAGGGCGGGTATTTTCGCCCGGTCACGATAAAGCGCATAATCCGCCGCATTGTCGCCACACTTCCCGGCAAGGTTGCGTTGAACCCGGCAGAAAGCGGGGCAGGAGGCTGGCATGCGAAATGATAACGGGCAAAACCGGGCGGAGCAAACGGGTTCCCCTTGCTTTCGGGTCAATCCAACCCTTTGGGGCTATGTCCTGCAAAGCTGTTTTGAAGCTCCCGCCATGGGTCTGCAACGCTATTTCAAACTGATTGGCCTGTTCATGGCGGCGATGGTCCTTGGGTTGTGGATACTTCCCGGGGCGATATACGGCACCAAGGTTCTGCTCCTGAAGCTGGCGCTAAGCGTGTTTTTTGGCGCCATGGCGGTGATTTTCCTGGCAGCCCCACCACGGCGGTTGCATCGCGAGGTACAGTTTGACCTGACGCGCGGGGAAATCCGCGCTGGATGGCAAAGCCGTCAGGGCGATTTCCACCTTGAAAATCTGCATGCATTTGATGACGTTGACGTGGTGATGTTGTGGGTGGACCCGGCGACACCAGATGAAGCCAACTTGATTTTACGGGTAGATGAAAACGAGATCGGCCTGATCGTCGCCCAAGGCCCGACCCAGGAGCTTGTTGAATGGCGTCTGCGCCTGGCCCGCGACATGGCGGCAATTGCCAGAGGTGCGGGGCTGGTCGCGGCGGCTGCAGATCGCTCGGGCACGCCGCTTTTGCTGGGCCCGCGCCTTGAGGGCGATGGGATTGCCGCCTGAAGGCCAAAACCTGTACACTTCCGAATTGCCAGCATCGCGCGCGCGCGCTATCTCCTGTTAAAAGCTATCAACAGGAGGCAACATGAGCCGTGCATTTGTTTTCCCCGGACAGGGGGCCCAGTCGATCGGCATGGGCAAGGCATTGGCCGAGGCCTATCCGGCCGCCAGATCCATCTTTGACGAAGTCGACGAGGCGCTGGGGCAAAACCTGTCGGCGCTGATCTGGGAGGGGGAGCAGGACGCTCTGACCCTGACCGAAAATGCCCAGCCGGCGTTGATGGCGACCTCGCTTGCCGCTTTGCGCGCGTTGGAGAGCGAAGGGGTGTCGGTGGAGGACGCGGCATTCGTGGCGGGGCATTCGTTGGGCGAGTATTCAGCATTGGCGGCGGCAAGCGCGATTTCGGTTGCCGATACCGCGCGGCTGTTGCGCATACGCGGGCGCGCCATGCAGGCGGCGGTGCCGGTGGGTGTGGGGGCGATGGCGGCGCTGTTGGGGCTGGATTTCGCCACCGTGCAGGAAGTGGCCGCTGAGGCGGCGGCGGGTGAGGTCTGCCAGGCGGCCAATGACAACGACCCGACCCAGGTGGTGATCTCCGGACACAAGGCGGCGGTGGAGCGGGCGATTGTTTTGGCCAAGGAACGCGGCGCACGCCGGGCGATGTTGTTGCCGGTGTCGGCGCCGTTTCATTGCGCCTTGATGCAGCCCGCCGCCGAGGTCATGCGCGGGGCTTTGGCAGATGTCGCCATTCAGGCGCCGGTCGTGCCGTTGGTCGCCAATGTGCGGGCCGAAGCGGTGCGCGCGCCGGACGAAATTCGGGCATTACTGGTGGAGCAGGTGACCGGCTCGGTGCGCTGGCGCGAGAGCGTGATCTGGATGGGCGCGCAAGGTGTTGACGAGGTCTGGGAAATCGGCGCGGGCAAGGCGCTGAGCGGGATGATCCGGCGCATCGAGCGCACGATTGCCTGTCGCCAGATTGGCAATCCCGGCGACGTGGCTGTGGCAATCGGATGACCCGGTGAAGCGGGGGCTCAAATGGATCGGCGGCATCGTCCTGCTGTTGTCGGGGCTGGTGTTTTTCACGCCGTTGGGCGATCTGGCCGCGGTGGCGGTGATGAACCTGCGCACGACCAGCGAATTTCGCGTTGAGGGCAATGATTTGCTGATGCAGGGCGAGATCAACGCCAAAACCTATGACCAGTTCGAAAAGATAATGGCCGATAACCCGCAGGTGACCCGGCTGGTTGAATTGGTCGTGCCCGGCTCGGTTGATGACGATACAATGATCAAGCTGGCCTACCGGGTTCGGCAATTGGGCTTGGACACGCATTTGCGCGCCGATAGCCAGATATATTCGGGTGGGGTCGATCTGTTCCTGGCCGGCGTGCAGCGCAGTGCCGAGCCAGGCGCGCGCATTGGGGTGCATTCCTGGTCGGACGGGTTCAGGGACGCTGCCGAATATCCGCGGGATGCGCCAGAACATGAGGCAAATCGCAAGTATACCGAGGACATGTTGGGTGCCGATGACTTTTATTGGTTCACCATCTATGCTGCCCCGGCCGGGGATATCCATGTGATGCGCACCGAAGAAATTGACAAATATGGGCTGTTAACCAAGCCTTAATAGATGAAGAAGGGACAGCAGATGTTTGATATGACGGAAAAAAAAGCGCTTGTTACCGGAGCTTCCGGCGGGATTGGCGGCGCCATTGCGCGCGTGCTGCACGACGCCGGCGCCGAAGTTGGCCTGTCGGGCACGCGGGTTGAGCCGCTGCAAGCGCTGGCAGCGGCGTTGGGGTCGCGCGCCCATGTGCTGCCCTGTAACCTGTCGGATCGTGACGCCGTGGCCGAGTTGCCGAAACAGGCGGCAGAAGCCTTGGGGGGGCTGGACATTCTGGTCAACAATGCCGGCATCACCCGCGATAACCTGTTCATGCGCATGAAGGACGAGGAATGGGATGCGGTGCTGGAGGTCAACCTGACCAGTGCCATGCGCCTGTGCCGGGCGGTGCTGCGGCCGATGATGAAGGCTCGCTGGGGGCGGATCATCAATATCGGATCCATTGTCGGTACCACCGGAAACCCGGGGCAGGTCAATTACGCGGCGGCCAAGGCCGGGCTGGTCGGCATGACCAAATCGCTGGCCCAGGAAGTGGCCAGCCGCGGGATAACCGCCAATGTCGTGGCGCCGGGCTTTATCGCCACGCCGATGACCGACGCGCTGAACGACGACCAAAAGGCCGCCATCAATGGGCAAATTCCCGCCGGACGCATGGGCACGCCCGAAGAAATCGCCGCCGCAGTGCTGTATCTGGCCAGCCCCGAGGCCGCCTATGTGACCGGCACGACGCTGCATGTGAACGGTGGTATGGCCATGATATGAGGTGGACGGCGGCCATTCTGGCCGTGTCGACAGCTCCGGTGAAATCATTTTTCCGGTTTTCGCATATGGTTGCGGTGTTCGGGCCTATCATGTCGATGATATTGGCGTTTCTGTTCTGGCCATTGGTGCTGATTGGCCTTTGTCTATGGCGCGAGAAAGCGCGTGTCGTGGGCATTTAATTGTTTTGCATGCCATTTCTGCTGGCCGCGCCTCACTGGCGGTATTATTCGATTGGGATGTCAGGTAAATGAGTGGATTTGTGCTTGGCAGCCTTGGTCGAATCCATTTGCCAACCCCGCCCGATATGGTATAGGCGGCGCGAGAAATGCTCTGTGTCATGCCGGCACCGGGCGCTCCTGCGAGGAAAAGCGGGGGTTTCAAAAGGCCGAACATGGCCAGTCTAGAACGGGCCATGGGCCTGAAAAACCGTGAGGAATTACTATGAGCGACGTCGCAGATCGTGTGAAGAAAATCGTTGTTGAGCATCTGGGTGTAGAAGGTGAAAAGGTTACGGAAACGGCCTCGTTCATCGACGACCTCGGCGCAGACAGCCTGGATACGGTTGAGCTGGTCATGGCTTTCGAAGAAGAGTTTGGCATCGAAATCCCGGACGATGCGGCTGAAACCATTCAGACCTTTGGCGACGCGGTGAAGTTCATAACTGAAGCTGCCTGAGGCGCACCGTCGGAAACGACGGATCAAAAAATACTGCAAACGGTGTCATCTGCAAAGATGGCACCGTTTTCCGTTTGGAAAGGCGTGTTTGGAAGGGTTTCGCCGGATAGTGTGCGATTCTGGACCGACATTTCGCCCGGGTTCGCGCTACATTCGGGGGCAAATGCGTCGCTGAAAGGGTATCCGATGTCAAAAGATATTGTTCAGAATGCCATTACCGAAGTCACGCCCGTTCAGGTGCTGGAATGGCTGGAGCAGGGCCAGGTATTGCTGGTTG
>CAYSBG010000224.1:0-4283 GCA_964429125.1 uncultured Aliiroseovarius sp. | reverse complement strand
AAGCCTGGATGACATGCCGCATTTATCCCGCTGGCTGGCCGAGGTTGGCGCCCGTCCGGCGGTGCAGGTCGGGCGCGCCCTGGCCGAGGAATCCCGTGGCAATCTGCAAAGCGACAAAGAGGCGCAAAATGTCCTGTTCAGGCAATCCAGATAGCCTGCCGGGCGGGCGCAAAAACTTTAAACTTTCCGGTTTCGCAGGCGCGAAAGTTTAAGCTTTTCGCGCAAAGCCACCAGAAAGTTTAAATATTCGCCCCGCTCACAGCCTGTCGCGCAGCGCGTACCAGACCATCGCCAGCACCAACAGCGGCGTGCGCAATGCCGCGCCTCCGGGAAACCGCGGGCTGGGCAGTTCGGCCATGATGTCAAATCGCCCCGCCTGCCCAGCCATCGCCTCGGCCGCCAGCTTGCCGCCCAGCGTGGCCAGCGCCACCCCGTGGCCGGAATAGCCCGAAGCGGTCAACACATTCGGCGCCAGTCGGGCAAAATGTGGCAATCTTTTCAATGTGATACCCAGCGTTCCGCCCCAGGCATAGTCAATCTTCACGCCCTTGAGCTGCGGATAGATCTGCTCCATCGGTTTGCGCACGAGGCTGGCAATATCCGCCGGAAACCGATAGCCATAGCTTTCGCCACCACCGAAAAGCATCCGGCGACCCTCGGATAACCTATAGTAATTAATGACAAATTTGCTATCGGCCACCGCATGGTTTTCGCGGATCAACCCGCGCGCGGTCGCCTCGTCCAGCGGCTCGGTCGCGGCAATGAAATTGTTGATCGGCATCACCCGCGCCGCCACTTCCGGCTGCGCTTTGCCAAGGTAGCCGTTGCAGGCCCACAGCACGTGCCCGGCACGAATGCGTGCGGAACCCGTCAAGATCTCCACCGGGTCGCCATTCTTGACGCCATTTACCCGGCTGGTTTCAAAAATCCGCACCCCGGACGAAACCGCCGCGCGGGCCAGCCCGAACGCATAGCGCAAGGGGTGCAAATGGCCGCCGCCCATGTCTTCGGTACCGCCAAAATAGGCTTTGGAACCAACAAGTTGCCGTATCTCTTCCTGTTCGAGCGGGCGGATTTTGTCATAGCCATATTCCTCGCGCAACTTGCGCGCATAGGCGTGGCTGTGGCGCACGAACCGCGCCTTGTGGTCGGCCTCGATGATCCCGGCGACATAGCCCGCGTCCGGCGCGTGGCGGGCGGCCAGATCAAGCGTCAGATCAACCGCTTCCAGCGCCAGATCCCACAAAATGCGCGCGCGCGGGCGGCCAACCATGGTCTCAAGCGCATCCTGGCCCTTGTGTTGGCCCCCATGGACTTGCCCACCATTGCGCCCCGAGGCGCCAAAGCCGACCCGCTGTGTCTCGACCAACACCACGTCCAGCCCGGCCTCTGCCGCATGAAGCGCCGCCGAAAGCCCGGTGAATCCGCCGCCTATGATACAGATATCACAGGATATTTCGCCTTCCGCCGCCGGATACGGACCCGGTGGCGTTGCTGTTGCGGCATAGTACGAACCCGGATACTCCCCAGGCCGATCATTGGCCGTGAGCAGATCCAGCCTCGCCATTATCCGGCTACCAACAAACCGTCGGCCCTGGCCTGGGCATAGGCCCCGTCCAAGGCGCGTGACGCGCGGTCAATCAGCGTGTCGATATCGCCCTTGCTCAACACCAGCGGTGGAGAAATGATCATCCGGTCGCCGACATGACGCATGATCAGGTTGTTGGCAAAGGAATGCTCGCGAGCGATCAGCCCAACACTGCCCGCAGGTGCCGCAAACGGCGCACGCGCGCCCTTGTCCGGGGTCAGCGCCAGAGAGCCCATGAAGCCGACAATTTTCGCTTCGCCAACAAAGGGATGGTCAGCAAACGCCTCCCATTTTTCCTTGAGATACGGCCCGGTTTCGTCGCGCACCGTGTCAACGATCCCCTCCTCCTCCAAAAGGCGCAGGTTTTCCAGCGCCACCGCTGCCGCGACCGGATGGCCGCTGTAGGTATAGCCGTGATTGAACTCGGTGCCCGCCAGAACCTCGGCCACTTCATCGCTGACCATCGAGCCGCCAATCGGCGCATAGCCCGAAGACAGCCCCTTGGCGATGGTCATGATGTCGGGGCGGATATTGTAGGTTTGCGAGCCAAACCAATTGCCGGTGCGGCCAAAGCCCGTGATCACCTCGTCGGCGATCAGCAGAATGTCGTGGGCGTCACAAATGCGTTGGATTTCAGGCCAGTAGCTGTCCGGCGGCACGATCACCCCACCCGCACCCTGGATCGGCTCGGCAATAAAGGCGGCAACTTTGTCCTCGCCCAGCTCGGCAATCTTGGCCTCCAGCTGGCGGGCGCGTTCCAGGCCGAAATCCTCGGGATCCATGTCGCCCCCAGCGACGTACCAGTTCGGCTCGTCGATATAGGCAATACCCGGGATCGGCAGGCCACCCTGGGCGTGCATGCCCGACATGCCCCCCAGCGACGCCGAACCAACGGACGAGCCATGATAGGCGTTGTGACGGGAAATGATCACCTGCTTTTCCGGATGGCCCTTTTCTGCCCAATAGGTGCGCACCAGACGGATATTTGTGTCATTTGCCTCGGACCCGCCCGAGGCGTAAAACACGTGGTTCAAATCCCCTGGCGCCAGTTCGGCCAGCTTGGCAGCAAGCGCAATGGCCGGTACATGGGTGGTTTGGAAAAACGTGTTGTAATAGGGCAATTCGCGCATTTGTCGCGCCGCCACTTCGGCCAATTCTTCGCGCCCATAGCCGATATTGACGCACCACAACCCGGCCATGGCGTCGAGGATCTCGGCGCCCTCGCTATCGGTTAGCGTCACGCCACTGGCACGCGTAATCACCCGCGCGCCCTTGGCCGCCAACCCTTTGTTTTCGGTAAACGGGTGCAGATGATGGGCGGCGTCAAGCGCCTGCAACTCGGCGGTCGGCAGGTGATTCGTTATTGTGTTCATTTTGGGCTCCGGATAATGCGCAAGGACTTCGCGCATAATATGATCAAATTAATAGAAGTCAACAATCGCCCTTGACCGCGTCAGCGATCCTCGCGGCTGAAACCGAGGCGGACCTGGTCGATTCCCTGGCGGATATCTTCGGCCATTGCCTGGGCCAATGCCTCCGGGTCGCGCGCGGAAATGGCCGCCAGCGCCTCGGCATGTTTGTCCGGCAGGTTGGCCGTACCCCATCGCCCCAGCAACACCCGCAAGGACGGCCCGCCGCGCAGCCACAGCATGTCGACGATGGACATTAACACGTCCGCGCCCGACATCCGATAAAGCTCCATATGAAACTTGGTATTATATTCCAAATAGCCGCGCACATCCCCGGAAGCGATGGACGCATTCAGCATATCATCAATTTCCTGTAGCCTATCAGCCATGCTATCATCAATATTACCAATGGCTTGCCTGCACAGATCCGGCTCTATGGACAACCGCACCTTCGCGATTTCATCCCATTGGCGAAGGCTCATTTCCGGCACGCTCACCCGGCGATTTCCCTTGAACTCCAACGCCCCCTGCGAGGTCAGGCGCCGTATGGCTTCGCGGACCGGCGTCATGCCCATGGATAGCGCCAGAACCAGGCCCTGAATGGTCACTGCCTGGCCCGGCTTCAACTCGCCAAACAGGATCATCTCTCGCAGCGCGCGATAGGCTTTTTCGTGATCGGGCACCTTCGCACCGGTCTTGTCCAACATCTTTGCCTTTCGTTATTTCTTTGCCAAATCCGCACGCGCGGCTAAACTTGATAGGCACGTTACCCCGGCGCGCGATATTTTACCATATTGCGTTGCAGGTGTTTTTTTGATCAAATAGTGGGGATAGGGGCCGGATGAGCCCCACCACAGGGAGCAAACACATGAAAAAGACAAGCTGGATGACTTTGGGCGTCGCATTGGCCCTTGGCGCAACTGCCGCCATGGCCGAGGAAGTGCGCGTTTATAACTGGTCGGACTATATCGACGAGTCGCTGCTGGAAAAATTCGAGGCCGAAACCGGCTACACGTTGATCTATGACGTGTTCGACAGCAACGAGGTGCTGGAAACCAAGCTGCTGGCCGGAAGTTCGGGCTATGACGTTGTGGTGCCCACGGGCTCGTTCCTGCAACGCCAGATTATCGCCGGGGTGTTTCAGCCACTGGACACCTCCAAACTGCCCAATGCCGGCAATATGTGGGATGCGATCAAGGAGCGGACCGCCAAATACGACCCCGAAAATACCTATTCGATCAACTACATGTGGGGCACCACCGGCATCGGCGTGAATGTCGGCAAGG
>CAYSBG010000223.1:0-4305 GCA_964429125.1 uncultured Aliiroseovarius sp. | reverse complement strand
CGTCGCACGAAAACGCGTCGCCATCGTGAACGCCCTGTGCAAAACGCGTAGATCATGGGTGTGCCAGGACTTGTGAAAGATACAGGTGCTAGAGATTTCGCCCATCGCTTTGCTCAGGGCGACCGACCGGGGGCGCTGCCCCCGGACCCCCGAGGTATTTTTCCCAAGATGAATTGGTAAGTGGGATAATGTTGGCATCGAAATCGGACAACGCGGCATCGACCAGCCGAGCCTCGTGGAATTGGACCGGTTGCGCGCGTGGGTAGAATGGCCGTGCGCGATCATCGAGAATTGACGCATTCCAGCCGTCGGTTGTGTCAAAGAAATGCTGGGCGCCATCGCGGCCAAACTCGGCCAAATACCCCTGAACAACCACATCCAGATATGACAACAGGATCGGGTTTTCTTTAGTTGGGTCAAGGTGTTTTCCCTCTGGAATCACATGAGTTTCCACCTCTGGAATATGGGGGGCGGCGTGGTCTACCGCATGGGTTACACGTCTTCGACCATAGGCATGTTCACGCTGAGCAAGCTTGTCCTGTTGCGACTTTGGCACCGGCGCAACAAGGCCAAGCAGTTCCTGTCCTGTTGCCTCGACTATCGTGAGATAACACAGGGCGCGGCTTGGCGAGCGCCGCCAGGCGCGTCTCCAGCCGATTAGACGCGCCGGGAACGCACCTGTATAGTCATGCGTGGCCCGATTGACCAGCGATCCATAGCCGAAAAAATATCTGTGATCCATTTCCTACCTTTCTATGCATACGGTAGAATACCGCCTTGTCAGTTCAGAAATCGCGCGCTAATGTCGCACCACCCGAACGGGAGAATCCGGCGCCTTTTTGGCAGGCCGGTGCCGAAGGAGCAACCGCCCCGGTAAACTCTCAGGCACATGGACCGCTCGGGGAAACAAGACTCTGGAGAGAGGCGTGTGGACGCCCGCCGAAGGGATAACGATCTCAGGCGAAAGGACAGAGGGGGCATCACGCGCGCCACAGGTGCGCGCCTGGTGCCGGGCGGATCTCCGGCGAGCGAACGGGAGAATGCCATGGGCGACACGGCCGACTTGAGACAAACACCGCTGCACGCGCTGCACATTGAGCTAGGTGCGAAAATGGTGCCGTTTGCCGGCTATTGGATGCCGGTGCAATACAAGCTGGGCGTGATGAAAGAACACCTGCATACGCGCGCGGCCGCCGGCTTGTTTGATGTCAGCCATATGGGGCAGGTGTTTTTGCGCGGGGGAAATGCTGCGCAGCAATTGGAAACGCTGGTGCCGCAAGCGTTGAGCGAACTGGCCGAGGGGCGGCAGCGCTACGCGTTCTTCACCAATGAGGCCGGGGGTATCCTGGACGATCTGATGGTCGCCAATCGTGGTGATCATCTGTTCGTTGTGGTCAACGCCGCCTGCAAGGAGGCCGACATTGCGCATATGCGCGAACATCTTGAATGCAAGGTCGAGGAAATCACCGAGCGCGCACTGCTGGCGCTGCAAGGTCCCGCAGCCGAGTCTGCTTTGGAAAAGCTCGCACCCGGGATTGCGGCGATGCGGTTTATGGATATGGCCATGCTGGAAAGCGCCTTTGGCCCACTTTGGGTGTCACGCTCGGGCTATACGGGCGAGGATGGCTTTGAGGTGTCCGTCGACGCCGGCCAGGCCGAGGCTTTTGCCCGCGCCCTGTTGGCAATGGACGCGGTTGAGCCGATCGGTCTTGGCGCCCGCGACAGCCTGCGCCTCGAAGCCGGGCTGTGCCTTTATGGCAATGATATTGGTGAAAGCACCACGCCCGTTGAAGCCGCGCTGGAATGGGCAATCCAGAAAGCCCGGCGCAAGGGAGGTGCGCGCGACGGTGGTTTTCCCGGCGCCGAACGTATTCTGGGAGAGCTGGAAAACGGGGCTAACCGGCGCCGGGTCGGCCTGCTACCGGGCACCCGCGCGCCCATGCGTGCCGGTACGCTGATTTTCGCAACACAGGACGGCGGCGAGCCGATAGGACACGTCACCTCGGGCGCTTTTGGCCCAACACTTGGCGCACCGGTGTCCATGGGCTATGTCGCCAGCGCACACGCGACCACCGGTACCGATCTTTTCGGCGAAGTGCGCGGCAAACGCCTGCCGGTTCGCGTCGCTGATATGCCCTTCCGTCCATCCACTTACAAACGTTAACCCCGGAGAACACTATGAAATACACTGAAGAACACGAATGGCTGCGCATCGAAGACGACGGCACGATTGTTGTTGGCATTACCAGCCATGCCGCCGAGCAACTGGGTGATATCGTTTTCATCGAACTACCTGAAGACGGCGATGAGGTCACCAAGGACGATGAGATTGTCGTCATCGAAAGCGTCAAGGCAGCCTCGGACATCCTCGCTCCGCTGGACGGCGAGATCGTCGAGATCAATCCCGCCATCGTTGATGAGCCCGGCAAGATCAACGACGATGCAGAAGGTGACGGCTGGTTCTTTCGCATGAAACCCGCCGATCTTTCTCCGATGGACGAGTTCATGGACGAAGCCGCCTACAAAGCCTTTATCGGATAGGTTTCCCCACCGGGCCTTCCCCCTTCATCTTGGCCAAAATACCTTGGGGGTGTGGGGGCAAAGCCCCCACCCGGTCGCCGGGCACAAGCCCGGCGAAACCCTCACCAGACCGGAGCAACAATATGCCTTTCGCCCCTACCGGATACCTGCCTTATGACTTCGCCAACCGCCGCCACATAGGACCGTCGCCCGCCGAAATGGCGGAAATGCTCAAGGTTGTGGGCGTTGCCGATCTGGATACGTTGATTGAAGAGACCATTCCGGTGTCCATCCGTCAGAAGGAACCACTCGATTGGGGCCGGGCACAATCCGAGCGGGAAATGCTGCACCATATGCGCGTGACTGCCTCAAAAAACAAAGTCCTGCGCTCTCTTTTGGGGCAAGGTTATCATGGCACGGTAACGCCGCCGGTGATCCAGCGAAACATTCTGGAAAACCCGGCCTGGTACACGGCATACACCCCGTATCAGCCGGAAATCAGCCAGGGGCGGCTGGAGGCTTTGTTAAACTTTCAGACCATGGTTGCTGACCTGACCGGGTTGGAAATCGCCAATGCCTCGTTGCTGGACGAAGCAACCGCCTGCGCCGAGGCGATGACCATGGCGCAGCGGATTTCAAAGTCCAAGGCAAACGCCTTTTTCATTGATCGCCATTGTCATCCGCAAAACATTGCGGTGATGAAAACCAGAGCGGAGCCGATTGGCATCGAGGTCATAATTGGAGACCCTGCCAGTGACCTTGACCCGTCAAGAGTATTTGGCGCGATCTTTCAATACCCCGGAACCAATGGCGTGGTGCGCGATTTTTCCGATTGCATGGAGGGCCTGCATGCGCACAAAGCGGTGGGCATTGTCAGCGCTGACCCGCTTGCCCTGACCATTCTCAAAGAGCCGGGCGCCATGGGGGCGGATATCGCTGTAGGGTCGACCCAGCGCTTCGGCGTGCCGATGGGCTATGGGGGACCGCATGCCGCCTATATGGCAACGTTGGACAAACACAAACGCGCCATGCCTGGACGCATTGTCGGGGTGTCGCGCGACAGTCACGGCAACCCGGCCTATCGGTTGTCCCTGCAAGCGCGCGAACAACATATCCGCCGGGAAAAGGCCACCTCCAACGTCTGCACCGCCCAGGCGTTGCTGGCGGTCATGGCCAGTTTCTACGCGGTATTTCATGGCCCTGAAGGACTGAAGGCAATCGCCCAGCGCATTCACCGCAAAACCGTGCGTCTGGCGAAACGACTTGAGGCGGCGGGCTTTACCGTCGCGCCACACGCCTTTTTCGACACGATCACCGTTGAAGTGGGGCCGCTGCAGCAAACCGTTCTGGATCGCGCCGTCGCCGAGGGGATAAATCTGCGCCCGGTCGACGGTGACAAGGTGGGCATAACGCTGGACGAGGCGACTCGCACCCCGACCATCGAAGCTGTCTGGCGTGCCTTTGGCATTGACGCGACGGACGACGATTACACACCGGATTATCGCCTGCCTGACGGGTTGTTACGCGAATCAGACTACCTCACGCATCCGGTTTTTCACATGAACCGGGCCGAAACCGAAATGATGCGCTATATGCGCAAGCTGGCGGATCGTGACCTGGCGCTGGACCGCGCAATGATCCCGCTTGGCTCGTGCACGATGAAGCTGAATTCGGCGGCGGAAATGATGCCGGTTTCCTGGCGCGAGTTTTCCATGCTGCACCCGATGGCGCCCGCCGATCAGGCCGAGGGATACCAATTCCTGATCACCGATCTGATGGAAAAGC
>CAYSBG010000222.1:0-4315 GCA_964429125.1 uncultured Aliiroseovarius sp. | reverse complement strand
GCTTTTCCACTGTCCGCGTGCCACATCCAGCGCTTCGGGATCCGCCCCGTCAAACAGCACCATGACCCGCGCAAATCCCGCCACCTCGGCCGGGTCAACCGGCGCGCCTTCAATGCTGACCAGCGCGTCGGCGTTGTGTGAATTGCCGGAGCTTTCCGTGAGCAGGATCGGCTGGTCCGCGTCATGGGCCCCGCCGGCCAGCCCATGCGGCAGAAACCCCTCATCCAGCCAGAGTCCCTGGTCGAGCCATTCCAACTGGCGTCGCGAAGTCCCGCGCACCAGCACCTTCCACCCCGCGGCGAGCGACTTGCCCAACAGCACCGGCAAGGTCACTTCCAGCGGTGTGCGGGTCATGTGGTAGAAATAGACCTCGCCCTTTGCCGGGGCGGTTTTATCGGCCTCTGCCAAGGGCTTACCCCTCGTAATTGTCCGAAATCAGCCGGTTGAGCGCCAACACGCCCCAGCCTGTCGCGCCTTTCGGTGCCAGCCCGGCGGCGTCCTTGCGCAAGGCCACACCGGCAATATCCAGATGCATCCAGGGCGTGCCTTCGGTCACGAATGCCTGAAGAAATTCCGCCGCCGTGATCGACCCGGCATCGCGACCTCCGACATTTTTCATGTCCGCAACCCGGCTTTTCAGCTTGGCCGCATAGGCCGCTCCCAAGGGCATCCGCCAGGCCCCCTCGCCTTCTGCCGCGGCGGCTTTGAGAAAGGCTCCGGCAAAGCCGTCATCATTGGCAAAAACGCCTGCCTTTTCATGTCCCAGCGCAACAATGATCGCCCCGGTCAGGGTGGCCAGATCGACCATCGCCGCTGGCTTGTACGCCTGTTGCACATGCCACATGATATCGCACAGCACCAGGCGCCCCTCGGCGTCGGTATTGATGACTTCAACGCTGTCGCCCTTCATCGAGCGCACAACATCCCCCGGGCGCTGCGCCAGCCCGTCAGGCATGTTTTCCACCAGCCCGACAATGCCCACCACATTGGCCGCGGCCTTGCGCAGGGCCAGGGTTTTCATCACCCCGGCAACCGTGCCCGCCCCGCCCATGTCCATGGTCATGTCTTCCATGCCGCCCGCCGGTTTGATTGAAATGCCGCCGGTATCGAACACCACGCCCTTGCCCACCAATGCCAGCGGAGCCGCGCCTTTGTCGCCGCCCATCCATTCCATGATCACCACTTTGGAGGGGCTGCGCGAGCCTTGGCCAACCGCCAGCAGGCACCGCATGCCAAGTTCTTGCAGCGCCGGTTCGTCCAGCACCTTGACCTTGACCCCAAGCCCCTCAAGCGCGCCAAGGCGGCGGGCGAATTCTTCGGTGGTCAGGATGTTGGCCGGCTCATTGACCAGATCGCGGGTGAAAAACACCCCCTCGGCCAGGGCTGTGACTTGCTTGGCCACCCCCTCGGATTCTTCCATCCGGGTCAGGGCGAAATTCAGGCTTGCCGGTTTGATTTCCCCAGCCTTGCCAGTCTTGTGCGCGTTGAAATCATAGGCACGCAGCACCGCGCCCAGGACGATATCGTCAAGCGCCTTTTGTGCCCCCGCCAGCACCAGGACATCCTGGCCCGCAGCGGCCGCGCCAATGGCAGCACCCGCCTTGCGCGCCGCCGCGCGGTCGCGCCGGCGTTCCAGGCGCACGACCTGCAGCGCCACCGCATCAAGCCCGGCAGGAAAGGCAATATCGCGGGCCTCTCCCGGCTTCATTCCGGCAAATGCATCAGAGGCGACAAACCGCGCCACAGCGCCCTTGCACAGGCGGTTGACCCGGCGCGCGGCCAGATCAAGGCGCCCGTCCTCGGGGACAAAAACCACGACACGGCCCGCTGTACCGGCGATCGCATCAAGGTCCATTTCGGAAAAGGTCGGAATAATCGGCTGAGTCATGTGGGTCATTGGGGGCCTTTCGGATATTTCAGAGCGATTTCGGCGAAACTTGGCCATTCCTAGCCGTGGGCGGCGTAAATGACCAGATTTGAGTTTTCCCGCGTGGCGCTTTGGGCTAGACTGGCCACAAGATATGGCGTTCCCGCCAAGGGAAGCTGCGAGCGGTACCATGTAACGGGCAAAAACGCCCGAAACCCGGACAAACCGGGCAAATTGGGGGCAAAGAGGGCGATTGGCCAGATTTGACCGATATATGCTGGGGCAATTGTTGCTGGCATTCGGGTTTTTCGCCCTGGTGCTGGTATTGGTCTACTGGATCAACCGGGCGGTATGGCTGTTTGACCAGTTGATCGCCAATGGCGAAACCGCGCTGGTTTTTGTCGAATTGTCAATCCTGACCCTGCCGTTGATGATTTCGATCGTGCTGCCGATTGCCGGGTTTGCGGCGACGGTGTTCGTGACCAACCGGCTGAGCGCGGAAAACGAATTGGTGGTGGCGCAATCGGCCGGGTTTGGCCCGTTTCGCATGGCCCGCCCGGTGTTCCTGTTCGGTGCGCTGACCAGCTTGTTCATGCTGGTGCTGGGCCACGCGCTGGTGCCAATGAGCCAGGAACGGTTGGCCGCGCGCCAGGCGGAAATTTCGCAGAATATTTCGGCCCGTTTCCTGACCGAAGGCGCATTCGTGCATCCGGCGGACAACATCACCATCTACATTCGTGAAATTACCCCGGACGGCGAATTGCTGGACATGTTCCTGTCCGACCAGCGCAACCCGGCGCAACATTACATTTATTCCGCCGAACGTGCCTTGCTGGTGCGGGCCGAGGACGGGCCACGGCTGGTGATGTTCAAGGGGCTGGCGCAAATCCTGTCAACCAGGGACGACCGGCTCACCATCACCGGATTTGACGATTTCACCTATAATCTGTCGGCGCTGGTGGGCGACGGTTTCCTGGGCAACCGGTCCTATTTCTACCTTTCAACAAAGGAGCTGTTGGCGGCACGCCCTGCAATTCTGCGCGAAACACAACAAAGCCGGGCATTTCTGCGCACCGAAGCGTTTGCCCGCTCTGGCCGGGCGCTTTTGTCTTTGGTGGCGGCTTTGGTCGGCTTTTCGACCTTGCTGCTGGGCGGGTTCAGCCGTTTTGGCCTGTGGCGCCAGATCCTCGGGGCGGTGGTAATTCTGGCGATGATCCAGTTTTTGGACAATGCAATCAACCAGGTGGCCCGCGCCGGGCAGGCCCCGGCCTGGATCGTTTTCGTGCCGGCATTGGTCGGGTTTGGCATTGTTGCCCTGGTATTGTGGATGTCGCCGCGTTTGGTCTTGCTCCCACGCCGAAGCGGCAAGACGCGTGTGGGAGGGCAGCCCACATGACCTTGCACCTGTACATTGCCCGACGGTTTTTCAAAGCATTTGTGATCGTTTTTCTGACCCTTACCGCGATTTATTCATTGCTGGATACGGTGGAAAATATCCGCAAGTTCGGCGCCAATACCGGGCTGTTGGAGATCACCCACCTGACGCTGCTGAAACTGCCCGGGGCGATGTATCAATTGCTGCCGCTGCTGGTCATACTGGCGACCTTGTTCATGTTTCTGGCCTTTTCCAGGTCATCGGAAATGGTGGTCACGCGGGCGGCTGGGCGTCCGGCTTTGCTGACCCTGATGGCCCCGGCTGGCGTGGTGTTCCTGCTGGGCTTGCTTGGCTTGCTGGTCGTCAACCCGATTGTCGCCGCCACCACCAAGGAGCACACCCGCCTGACCAACCGGTTAAGCGGCGGTGACGTGTCGGTGGTATCGGTTTCCAAAGAAGGGTTCTGGCTGCGCCAGGGGGACCGCGACGGCCAGACGGTGATCCGCGCCGAAAGCATCAGCGCCGACGGGCTGGTGCTGTATAACGTGTCGTTCTTTTCCTTTTCGAAAGCAGGCGCGCCGCAATCGCGTATCAATGCCGCCCAGGCGCGTCTGGAGGCGGGCCGGTGGGCGCTCAGCGACGCCAAGGTCTGGGATTTGCGCGACCTGTCCAATCCGGAACAAAACGCCGTTCGCACCAAGGTCTACTGGATCGCCTCGTCCCTGACCCCGGACCGTCTGCAAGGCAGCCTTGAAGACCCTTCGTCGATCCCGATTTGGGAAATGCCGGATTTCATTACGCAGCTCAAACAGGCCGGGTTTTCCCCGCGCCGCCATCAGGTGTGGTTTCAGACCGAATTGGCCTCGCCATTGTTCCTTGTTGCGATGGTTTTGCTTGGCGCCGCCTTCACCATGCGCCATACAAGGCTTGGGCGAACCGGCCTGATGGCGCTTATTGCGCTGCTTTTTGGATTTGGCATCTATTTCATCCGCAATTTTGCGACTATTCTGGGGGAGAACGGTCAAATCCCGGTGCTGGTCGCCGCCTGGACGCCGCCTGTCGCCGCCATGTTT
>CAYSBG010000221.1:0-4353 GCA_964429125.1 uncultured Aliiroseovarius sp. | reverse complement strand
CCCTATCCGGTGATGATGGAGCCGAACCTGGTGGTGGAATTCTACGCCAAGAACTAAGCGTTCCGGCATTCCCAAATTACCAAAGGGTTGCTTTCGGGCGGCCCTTTTGCCATTGCCGCTACAATGGCAAGGGACGCTCTTCGGCAATCGCTTCCATCGCGAAATATGATGTCACCGAGTCCAGCGCGACCCCCTCGATCAGCCGCTGATACACCCGGTCATAAGAGGCCATATCTTCGGTCACCACCTTGAGCATATAGTCGTAATCGCCGCCGATCCGGTGAAAATCGACAACCTCGGGAATGGTCAGCACATGGCGGCGGAAATCGCGCAACCAGTCGGCGCTATGGTGGCGGGTGCGCAGCATCACGAACACCACCAGGTCCAGCCCCAGCTTTTCACGGCAGACCCGCGCGCGAGAGCCGCGCAGGATCCCCTGCTCGGTCAGCTTCTGCAGGCGCCGCCAACAGGCATTTTGCGAAAGCCCGACCTTTTCTGCCAACGCGCGTTGGGTGAGGGCGGCATCGGCCTGCAGGGCGTTCAGAATTGCACGGTTGAATTGATCTGCTTTTTTACTCATTGATCTATCGTATGATAGAAAAAACTAGCAAGCAACGCAGAAAAAGAGAAAAAACTTGCCGAAAATACATGGATACTCCTGAAAAAGGAGTTTCACCATGTCGCTTGCCGCTTTTGCCGCCCGCCTTGCCTGCGAAAACCCGATTGCCGACCTGCGTGCCGGCTTGATTGGCGAGGGGCGCATGATACCGGGTCTGAACGGAGATGTTCCGCTGGTATATGCGGATTATATCGCCTCGGGCCGGGCCCTTGCACAGGTTGAGGATTTTGTCCGCGACGCGGTGCTGCCGTTCTATGCCAACACCCATACCGAGGCTTCGTTCACCGGCGCCCGCACGACCGCCCTGCGTGAAGAAGCCCGCAGAACCATTGCGCGCCTTACCGGGGCGGGGGACGAACATGCGGTGGTTTTCACCGGCTCCGGCGCCACGGCGGGCCTGAACAAACTGGTCAGCCTGCTGGCGGTGAATGACGCCAAACGCCCGGTGGTTTTCGTCGGCCCCTATGAGCATCATTCAAACCTGTTGCCGTGGCGCGAGAGCCGGGCCGAGGTTGTGGAAATCCCGGAAGCGCCGCAAGGGGGGCCGGATCTCGATGCGCTGGCCGCTGCCCTGGTTGCCCATGCGGATGCCGATTTGAAGATCGGCGCCTTTTCCGTCGCTTCCAACGTCACTGGTATTCTTACCGAGGCCGACCCTGTGACTCGCCTGCTGCACGCGCACGACGCGCTGAGCGTCTGGGATTATGCCGGTGGCGGGCCTTATGTGCCGATCTCCATGGGCAGGGGTGCGACTTCCAAGGACGCGATTGTCGTATCGCCGCACAAGTTCGCCGGTGGGCCGGGTGCCTCTGGCGTGTTGGTGGTGCGCAAGGGTGCGGTGCGGCTGAACCGACCAAGCCAGCCGGGCGGCGGCACGGTGGCCTTTGTGTCGCCATGGCGCCATGACTACCTGGATGACCTTGTGGCCCGCGAGGAAGCAGGCACGCCTAACATCATCGGCGACATCCGCGCCGGGCTGGCCTTTCTGGTCAAGGACGCAGTGGGAAGCGATCTGATCCACACGCGAGAGGAAACCTATCGGACCATGGCCGAGGCGGCTTGGAAGGAACATGCCAATCTGACCATTCTCGGCCAGGGCATGTCGCTGCGCCTGCCGTTCTTTTCCTTGCTGATCACCGACAAAACCGGGGCTCCGGTGCCGCCCGCCCTGTTCACCACCATGCTGAGCGATCTTTACGGGATCCAGTCGCGTGGCGGCTGTGCCTGCGCCGGGCCATATGGCCACCGGCTGCTGGGCATCGACCGGGCCCGCTCCGAGGCGATCCACGGAGAAATCCTGCGCGGCGAAATGATCCACAAACCCGGCTGGGTGCGGCTCAATTTCAGCTATCTGATGGATGGCGCCACTGTGCGCTATATCATCGAAAGCGTTGCCACCCTGGCCACAAAGGTCGAGGAATTTGCCGACGTGTATAGGTGGGATTCGGCGCGCCAGGTGTTTCTGCCCAAGCCGCGCGCTGCGTGAAACGGGTAAAACCCGCCGATTATGGCCCGTTATCCGGCTTTGCCACTTTTCGCGGCGCTGAAGGGCTTGTATGAGGTCATTGGAAGGGATTTTTCGATGACCAGTATTAAAGCGCAGCCCGGTATCATGAAAATTGACCTCTATGTCGGAGGGGCATCGCACGTCGAGGGCGTGGCCGAAGTTGTAAAACTAAGCTCGAACGAAAACCCGCTTGGCCCCGGAGATGCGGCCAAGGCCGCCTATGCGCGCGCGGGCCACGCGTTGCATCGGTATCCGTCCTCCGACCATGCCGAATTGCGTGCCGCCATTGGCGCCGCCCACGGGCTCGATCCGGAACGCATCATGTGCGGCGCCGGGTCGGACGAAATCCTTGGCTATTTGTGCCATGCCTATGCCGGGCGTGGGCACGAGGTGATCTATACCGAACACGGTTTCGCCATGTACCCGATCTCCGCGCTGGCTGCCGGGGCAACGCCGGTGAAGGTGCCCGAGCGCGACCGCGTGGTCGATGTCGAGGAAATCCTCAAAGCCGCCAATGGCAAGACCCGGTTGGTGTTCCTGACCAATCCGGGCAACCCCACCGGCACGGTTATTTCGGAACGCGAAGTGTCCCACCTTGCGGCCAACCTGCCCGATCACGTCCTGTTGGTGCTGGACGGTGCCTATGTCGATTATACCGACGGTTGGGATGGCGGCGCTCGGCTGGTCGAGCGGCGCGAAAATGTGGTGATGACCCGCACCTTCTCCAAGCTCTACGGGCTTGGCGGCTTGCGGGTTGGCTGGATCTACGGGCCAAGCCACGTGATTGACGTGATGAACCGTATGCGCCCGCCCTTCAACCTTTCGGTGCCACAGCTGGAGGTGGCCCGTGCCGCGGCCGGGGATCTGGCCCATGTCACCCGCTGCCGGGCCGAAAACACCCGGATGCGCGACTGGCTGACCGGTGCGCTCCGCGCGCTGGGCCTGGCGGTGGACGAAAGCCACGCCAACTATGTTCTGGCGCGTTTTGCCAACCCCGAACAGGCCGATGCCTGCAACGCACATCTGCAATCGCAGGGGCTGATTGTGCGCCAGGTCGCCAATTACGGCCTTCCCGAAGCCCTGCGCATCACCATCGGCGATGAACCTGCCTGCCGCCGCGTGGCCCATGCCATCGGCCAGTTCCTTGAGGGGGCGACATGAGTGTTCTTTACCAGCGTGTGGCCCTGATTGGCCTCGGCCTGATTGCCGGATCCATGGCCCATGCCATGCGCCGCAATGGGCTGGTGGGCGAAATTGTCGGCACGGCGCGTTCGGCTGAAACCCGTGAAACCGTCCGCGAACTTGGTTTTTGTGACCGGGTTTTAGAAACCAACGCCGAAGCGGTAAACGGTGCCGATCTGGTGGTGCTTGCCGTGCCCATGGGCGCGATGGAGGCCGTGGCGCGCGAAATCGCCCCGCATCTTGCCCCGGGTGCGACGCTGACGGATGTTGGTTCGGTCAAGGCGCCGGTGTTGGAGGCCGTGGGCCCGCATCTTCCCGAGAATGTGCATTTCATCCCCGGCCACCCGGTTGCCGGCACCGAGCATTCCGGCCCGCACGCCGGTTTCGCCGAGCTGTTCGAGAACCGCTATACCCTGCTGACCCCGCCCCGGGGCACCGACGCGGCGGCGCTGGCCAGGCTGCGCGCTTTGTGGGAGGGCATGGGCGCTTTGGTCGAAGAGATGGAGGCCGGCCACCACGACCTTGTTCTTGGTGTAACCAGCCATGCGCCCCACCTGATCGCCTATACGATGGTGGGGGTTGCCGACGACCTGTCACGCGTTACCGATACCGAGGTGATCAAATATTCCGCTGCCGGATTTCGCGATTTCACCCGGATAGCCGCGTCAGACCCGACCATGTGGCGCGACGTGTTCCTGACCAACAAAGAGGCGACTCTGGAAATCCTTGGCCGCTTTACCGAAGAGTTATTTGCCCTGCAGCGTGCCATTCGCACGGGTGATGGCGACATGTTGTTTGACTATTTCACCCGCACGCGGGCCATTCGTCGTGGCATCATCGAGGCCGGCCAAGACACCGATGCGCCGAATTTTGGCCGTGAGGCCGCCTCTGGCGGAAAAACCGAATAATGCTGGTCGCAGCGATCGCGCGAGGGGCGGCGTTTGTCCTGGTGGTTTCCGGGTTGGCCGCAATGGCCCCGGTAACATCCCCGCGCCCCGCGCCCCGTCCTGGCGCCGTCCAGCAACAACATCCGTCGCAGCGGGCC
>CAYSBG010000220.1:0-4356 GCA_964429125.1 uncultured Aliiroseovarius sp. | reverse complement strand
CGGGTGTTCCGGCGCCATCGCTTGCAAGTACGCCAAGGGCGTTGCCCAGATTTCGGGTTGTCGGCTCATAAGATCCTCGCGCGCTGTTTTAGCCATGTTCAACGTCATTGGCGTCGAAAGCGAGTGGCATATCGGGTGATTTGCGTTATAATTTCGTCATATCTACGAAAAAGGCCGACAAATGGACGAAACTGACCGCACGATCCTGGCGCTCCTGAACGAAAATGCGCGCATGCCCGTCGCCTTGCTGGCACGCCGCCTTGGCCTTGCCCGTTCGACGGTACAAGCCCGTCTGGAGCGGCTGGAAACCCGGGGCATCATCAAGGGCTATGCGCTTCGCCTCGGGACCGCAGCGGGCAAAGAAAAGATCCGCGCCACGGTTCTGATCTCAATCGAGCCGCGCGCCACCCCCGCCGTGCTGTCGCGCCTGAAGAAACTGGTGCAAATACGCGCGGCCCACACCGCCTCCGGGCGCTTTGACATGGTCCTCGAGATTGCTGCAGATTCCACCGATGAGCTTGATAAAACACTTGATTCCATTGGCGAAATAGATGGGGTGAAAAGCTCCGAAAGCCTTATTCACCTGTCCACCCGTATCGACCGGCGCGGATAGTCGCGATTGGCACAGTCAAATACGGCGAGTAGCCCAATACAGCCCCTTGTCCAATAACAGGAGCCCTTATGGACAAGGTCACCTTTACCCGGATGCAGGATCGCACCCGTGCCGAATACGAATTCCTCAACGCGCTGGTTGAGCTTGACCAGG
The DNA here is from genome assembly GCA_964429125.1 of uncultured Aliiroseovarius sp. Lineage (GTDB taxonomy): Bacteria > Pseudomonadota > Alphaproteobacteria > Rhodobacterales > Rhodobacteraceae > JAAEUB01. The sequence goes on along the minus strand of CAYSBG010000220.1, from coordinate 3,590 downwards.
GGTTGCAAGGCTATCAAATCACCCGCCTTGGCCATTCCTTGCAATCGGCTCCTTGCAATCGGCCACCCGCGCCTGGCGGGACGGTGCCGATACGGATTGGGTCGTCGTGGCGCTATTGCATAATAATGGCGACATCCATGCGCCATATAACCATGACGAATACGCCGCCACCATCCCGCGCCCTTTCCTGCGCGCACAATGCACATGGGTCCTACAAACCCACGGTGATTTCCAAATGCTTTACTACGGCGCGCACCTGCCCGGTTTTGACAAGGACAAACGCAACCGCCATATCGGCCACGCCTTTTTCGATGATAAGGCCGAATTTTACGAGCGCTGGGACCAGGCTAGCTTTGATTCGGAATATGCAACCTTGCCGCTGGACTTTTTCGCCCCCTTGGGGCGCGAAGTCTTTGCCCGCACGCCATACGACCCAAACGTTATTTGGCCGGGCAAGCGCCGTCCCCTGACCAACCCTGCCCTCGCCAAGGAACGCAGGTACCCCCTTCATCTTGGCAAAAATACCGCGGGGGAGCGCGAGGGGGCTGGCCCCCTCGCCCCGGTTGCCGCACGCGAAGCGCGGCAAAACCTCTTCCCCTCCCCGCGCCTGCACGCTAAACGGAGCCAAACCGATCAGCACCCAAGGACGCCCCATGGCCATGGAAAAGACTTTCGACCCACAATCTGCCGAAACCCGCCTTTATCAGGCATGGGAATCCTCGGGCGCCTTCAGGGCCGGAGCCAACAAATCGCGCGACGAAAGCTTTACCATCATGATCCCACCGCCCAATGTGACGGGCGCGTTGCATGTAGGGCATGCGTTCAACAACACGCTGCAGGATATCCTGATCCGCTGGCACCGGATGCGCGGCTTTGACACGCTTTGGCAACCCGGTCAGGACCATGCTGGCATTGCCACCCAATTGCAGGTGGAAAAGATGCTGGCCGCAGAAGGCGCCCCAGGGCGACGCGAGCTGGGACGCGAGAAATTTCTGGAAAAGGTCTGGGAATGGAAGGGCCAATACGGCGACACCATTATCAACCAGCTCAAGCGCCTGGGCGCGTCCTGTGATTGGTCGCGCAACGCTTTCACCATGGCCGGCGCGCCGGGGGATCCGCGAACGGGCCACGAAAACAGCCCTGATTTCCACGACGCGGTAATCACCGTGTTTGTCGACATGTACAACAAGGGCCTGGTCACCCGCGGCAAACGCCTGGTCAATTGGGACCCCCATTTCGAAACCGCCATTTCCGACCTCGAAGTGGAGAACATCGAAGTCGATGGGCACATGTGGCATTTCAAGTATCCGCTCGCCGATGGCCAGACATATGAGTATTTGGAGAAAGATGAAACGGGCGCAGTGGTTTTCCGCGAGACCCGCGACTATATTTCTATCGCCACCACACGGCCGGAAACCATGTTGGGCGACGGCGCCGTAGCCGTGCACCCGGATGATGAACGTTATGCGCCGATTGTTGGCAAGCTCTGCGAAATTCCGGTTGGCCCCAAGGAACACCGCCGCCTGATCCCGATCATCACCGACGAATACCCGGACATGAATTTCGGCTCGGGCGCAGTGAAAATCACCGGCGCGCATGATTTCAACGACTATCAGGTCGCCAAGCGCGGAAATATCCCCATGTACCGGCTGATGGATACCAAGGGCCATATGCGCGATGACGGCGCATCTTACGCTGCGGCCGCCACCCGTGCGCAGGCAATTGCCGGCGGCGCTGAATTTACCGAAGCCGAAGTTGAATCGCTCAATCTGGTCCCCGATGACCTGCGCGGGCTGGATCGCTTCGAGGCGCGCGAGGCCGTGATCAAACAGATCACCGACGAAGGCTTGGCGGTAATGACCACGGATGAGGACGGAAATGCCATTCCCATGGTCGAAAACAAGCCGATCATGCAGCCCTTTGGCGACCGTTCCGGCGTGGTCATTGAACCAATGCTCACCGATCAATGGTTTGTTGATACCGCACAAATCGTTGGCCCAGCGCTGGATGCCGTGCGTGGCGGGCGGGTAAAAATCATGCCCGAAAGCGGTGAAAAGGTGTTTTATCACTGGCTCGACAATATCGAGCCGTGGTGCATTTCCCGCCAGCTTTGGTGGGGCCACCAGATCCCGGTCTGGTATGACGAGGACGGCGGCGAATACTGCGCCACGACCGAGGCCGAGGCCCGCGAAATAGCTGGCGGGAAAGCACTTGCCCGCGACCCTGACGTGTTGGACACATGGTTCAGTTCGGGCCTCTGGCCATTTGGCACGCTGGGTTGGCCCAAAGACACGCCAGAGATGGCAAAATATTTTCCCACTGACGTGCTGATCACTGGCCAGGACATCCTGTTTTTCTGGGTGGCGCGGATGATGATGATGAGCCAGGCGGTGCTGGGCCAGGATCCGTTCCACACCGTCTATCTGCACCAATTGGTGCGCGACGAAAAGGGCGCCAAAATGTCCAAGACCAAGGGAAACGTCATTGATCCCCTTGAAATTGTGGACGAATTTGGCGCCGACGCCCTGCGCTTTACCATGACGCAAATGGCGGCGATTGGTGGGGTTTTGAAGCTTTCCACCGACCGTATCAAGGGCTATCGCAATTTCACCACCAAGCTGTGGAACGCCGCCAGGTTTGCGGAAATGAATGGCGCTTTGGGCGGCGATGGCACCCGGCCCGTCCCCAGTGCCAGCGCCAACAAATGGATCATTGGCGAGGTCGCGCGGGTGCGTGAAACCGTCGATGAAGCCCTTGCCGCATACCGTTTCAACGACGCGGCCAACGCGCTCTATGCCTTTACCTGGGGCAAGGTTTGCGATTGGTATCTGGAGTTTTCCAAGCCGCTTTTCGCCAGCCAGGTGCCAGGCATTGCCGAGGAAACCCGCGCCACCATGGCCTGGGTGATCGACCAGACCCTGACGCTTCTGCACCCGATCATGCCGTTCATCACCGAGGAAATCTGGGGCCTGTCCGGCACCCGCGCCAAGATGCTGATCCACACCGATTGGCCGACATTCACCACGACCGATCTGCTGGATACCGATGCTGACCGGGACATGAACTGGACCATAGCGCTCATCGAAGCGATCCGCAGCGCGCGGGCACAGATGAACGTGCCCGCCGGCCTTAAAATCCCTGTGTTGCTGCAAGAGCTTGACGCGGCGGGACGCAGGGCGCTGGCCAGTAACGAAGATTTGGTCAAACGCATGGCGCGTATCGAGGCGATCACCGAGCAGGCCGACCTGCCCAAAGGCTGTATCACCATCGCCGTGCCCGGCGGCACATTTGCCCTGCCCCTGGCCGAGATTATCGACGTAGAGGCCGAGAAAGCCCGCCTTTCCAAAAGCCTGGAGAAGCTGGCAAAGGAAATCCACGGGCTGGCCGGTCGGGTGAACAACCCGAAATTCACAGCCTCTGCCCCCGCCCAGGTGGTCGCCGAAACCCGCGCCAACCTGGCCTTGCGCGAGGAAGAGGCCGCAAAGCTGGAGGCCGGCCTGGCCAGGTTGGACGAGCTGGGGTAGCCGGGCCGTTCCTAAAGCGTTTCGCGTTTATGTCGAGGCACAACATGAACTCGAAACGCCCATGAC
>CAYSBG010000219.1:0-4376 GCA_964429125.1 uncultured Aliiroseovarius sp. | reverse complement strand
CCAAAAACGTATCGGCCCCCGCGGCACGCGCGCGGCGGGCGATTTCGTAGTGACCATCAATGGCGTGCTGGCGCGTACCCTTGAGCCGCCCTTCCTCCAGTGACAACAGCATTGTCGGCACATGCGTAACCTTGGCGGCGTAGACGAGTTCGCCCATATTTCACCCTCCGAGTTTTGGCGCTGTGGCGCCTGCCATGTCAAAGGCAACGTTTTTGGTTTCCATATAGAAGTCAAACGACCAATCGCCACCATCGCGGCCAATCCCCGAGGCGCCGATGCCACCAAATGGCGTTGGCAGGTGGCGTTTGTTTTCCGAATTTACCCAGATCATGCCGGCCTGCAAAGCATCGGTCATGCGCATGGCGCGGCTCAGATCATTGGTCCACAAATAGGCGGCAAGGCCATAGTCGGTGTCATTGGCAATGGCCAGCGCCTCGGCCTCGTTGGCAAAAGGAATTGCGGTCAGGACCGGGCCAAAAATCTCTTCGCGGGCAATGGCCATGGCGTTGGTCGCCCCCGTGAACAGCGTTGGCGCCACATAGCAGCCCGATTGGCCCAGCTTCTTGCCGCCAGTGGCAATCGTCGCCCCCTCGGCGCGGGCGTGGTCAAAATAAGACAGCACTTTGGCCTCATGCTCGGGCGCGATCAACGGGCCGATCACGGTTTCCGGGTCCAGCGGATGACCCACCTTTATTGCCGCAGCCTTTTTGGCAATTTTTGAGGTGAAGGCATCATATATCGACGCCTCCACCAACAGGCGAGAAGAAGAGGTGCAACGCTCGCCATTAAGGGAATAAATCATGAAAACCGCCGCTTCGGCGGCGCGCTCCAGGTCGCTGTCGGCAAAGACGATCACCGGGTTTTTGCCGCCAAGCTCCAGATGCACGCGTTTCAGCGTAGGGGCGCCCTGGGCGATGATCCGGCTGCCGGTGGCGCTCTCACCTACAAAGGCAAGGGCACGGATCATCGGGTGTTCGGTCAGGGCCTTGCCCGCGTCCTCGCCCATTCCGTGAACTACGTTCCAGACCCCGGCGGGCAGGCCGGCAGCTTCGGCTATTTCAACCAGCAAAGCGGCACTGATCGGGCTTAGCTCGGCTGGTTTGTGAACGATGGTACAGCCTGCGGCCAGCGCCGGGGCGATCTTCCAGGTCGACAGCATGAAGGGCGTATTCCACGGGGTGATAATGCCCACCGGACCAATCGGGCTGCGGCTGGTCACGTTCAACTGACTCGGCGCCAGGATCGACCTGCCATCGCGCGCCTCAACCGCCTTGTCCGCATAGAAGCGGAAATTGGCAGCGCCGCGCATTGCCGCCTTGGCCATGAAACGCAGGGATTGGCCGGTATCCATGGACTCGATCATGGCGATCTCTTCGGCACGGGCCTCGATCCCGTCGGCAATAGCATGGAGCAACGCGCGCCGTTCTTTGCCGGGCAAGGCGGCCCATGCGGCAAAAGCCCCCTGCGCGGCCTTGGCGGCGGCGTCAATATCTGCGCTGCCTGAACGGGCGACCTGACATAGCAGGCTGTTGTCAACCGGTGTCCTGTTGTCAAACACCGCACCCGAGGCGGCGGGCACGGTCCGGCCGGCAATCCGGTTCGCCACGCCATGCTCGCGCCACCGCGCCAAATGGCCCTCGGCAAGGGCAAGGTTCTGGTCAAAAGAGGCCATGAAAACTCCGATTTTTATTAACTCGTTAACTAAATTGCCCCGCCACGTCAAGCGTGCTGGCGAGATTTCCTGTTACAGGCCTTCGCGCTCGACCGCCTCACGCAGTTCGCTCAGGAGGTCCAGGAGCGTATCCATTTTCTGTGGGCCAAAGGCCGCCTCCATCCGCTGGTAGATTTCGGCGGCGCGCCCGGCCATGGCGGTGTATTTGGCCCGTCCTGCCGGCGTGATCTGCACCATACGGCGGCGCGCATCGCCATCCTCGACCCGCTCGATCAGCCCGCGTTCGGACAGGTTTTTCAGAATCCGGCTAAGCGATGGCGGCATCAGGACGCACATCTCCGAAAGCGCACTGGCCGAACGCGCCTCACCTTCGGCCAGCACCCGGATCACCCGCCATTGCTGCACGGTCAGGCCGATTTGTTCCAGCTCTTTGCGAAACGGGCGCAAGGTCGCCTCACGCGCGCGCAGCAGGGCTATTGGCAAGGCGCGATCGTAGTTTTTCATGCCCTGCTCTCCCGGATCGCCGCATGGATCGTTGACCAGCTTTTGCGCGAAAACCGGCTGTCGATTTCCCGCACTTCAAGGCTCAGGATGAACGGAATCTCGCCAAGCGCCGGGCGTAAATGCGCCTCGGCAGCGGTGTAAAGCATATCAGCAATCGCCGCGCGGGTCGTTTCATCACGCCCCTGCCCCAGCCGCAGTTCCATATCAAGGAAATGATAGGCTCCACCATCGGCAATTGCCTGATGATCCGCACGAAACCCGCGAACGCGGATCCCGCCCAAGGGAGCGGCTCCTGTGCCCATCAGGGCATCACGCAGCACTCCGGCAAGGCCGTCAAGATCGGCAATCTGTTCCAGACCTTCGGAATATTCAAAACGCAAATGCGGCATGGTCCCTCCTGCGCGCAGCTTAGCGCAGGGGTGCCCAAAATGGCAATGTTAGGGCCGCGGCAGCGTACCGTCATTCAGCCATTTATCAAATACGGCCAAAGCACATTCGCTAAACGCCGCATCGTTGATATGCGCATCCAGTTCCAGCAGCCGCACATTGGCCGGGCAGACTGTGCGGACCTCGTCGACAAAGGCAGCCATGCCCGCTGAATCATGCAGCGGCCCACCCACGCGATCCCACTCGTTACAGCCGGCGCGCGGCAGGATCAGGCTCACCGGCCCCTCGGCACTGGCAAGCTGCGCGCAAATCGCCCGGGCCACCTCGCGCCGCTCCTCAGCCTTGAGCAGGATCGAGCTGAGCAGCCGGTTATGCGCATGCACTTCATAGCCTTTGAACCGCGCGGGCAAGTCCTGCCAGCCGACAACATCCACCAGATCATAACAGCCCGGTGCAATGATCTGCGGGATGCCAGCGCGCCCGGCATTGGTCATGCGATCCGGCCCGGCGCTGATGGAGGACCCCATGATATGATTGGTCAGCTCTTGCGGGGCAAAATCCATGACCGCGGCGAAAAATCCTTGTGCAGCGAGGCTCTCAAACGCCCGTCCGCCCATGCCGGTCGCATGAAACACCGCTACCTCAAAACCGCGCGCCTCCAACGCCGGTTTCAGGCTGACCATGTAGCGCAGCACCGTCTTGCCGAACGAGGTCATGCCAATCATCGGCCGATCCCGCCGTGGCGCCTCGACCGCCCGCGCAGCGCCCAGCACCGCGCCCGCCGCCTGGGACAGCGACGCCTTGCAGACCGAATTCAGCCCATACAGGCCGCCGGCCCAAAGGATCATCTGGATATCCGCCGCCAGCCGCTCTGGCGGGATCAGCGGGCTGAAACTGACCGTGGACACCACATATTTTGGCACTCCAATCGGCAGTGCCTGACACAGGTCAAGCGCCAGATCTGTGCCCATGGTGCCGCCCAGCACGATCACCGCGTCAAAAACCCCGTCACGCCACAGCTTCAACGCCAGCGCGCTGGCCCCGGCGGCCATGATCTGCATCGCCTGGTTCTCATCCCCGGTCTCGATCGCCGCCGCAATCGAACTACCCCCGGCCTCGGCGACTTGGTGTTTCGACCAATCACATGGGGTGGTCGGATTGCCCAGCACGCTGACATCCATGCTCACCACACGCCCACCCTGCGCCCGGATCACCCCGGCGATATAGTTCAGCTCTTCGTCCTTGGTGTCATAAGTGCCGACAACCAGTATTGTTTTGTCACTCATAGCTGAATCCACGCGGTTTTGAGGTCTGTGTATTTGTCCAGCGCGTGCAGGCTCTTGTCATGGCCATTACCCGATTGCTTGACCCCGCCCAACGGAACACTCAGGTCCGAGCCGCCGTAGGTGTTCACATGCACGATCCCGGCGCGAATGCTGGCAACCATCCGGTGCGCGCGAGTAAGGTTGGCGGTCCAGACCCCGGCGGCCAGCCCGTAATCGGTGCCATTGGCCAGGGTAAGCGCCTCAGCGTCGCTGCTGAATTTCTGCACCGCCAGCACCGGGCCGAACACCTCTTCCTGCACCACACGATCCCTGGGTCTTACCCCAGTCAGGATCGTCGGCTGCATGTAAAACCCGCCGGTTTCCTGCAATATCCGCGCGCCGCCCAAGGCAAGCTCGGCACCCTGCTCCAGGGCGCCGGTGACGAAGTCCAGATTGCCCTCCAGTTGCCCCAACGAATTGACCGCGCCAATGTCGCTGGTCGGGTCCAACGGATCGCCCACCTGCATTTTCGCCGCGTGACGGGCCAG
>CAYSBG010000218.1:0-4385 GCA_964429125.1 uncultured Aliiroseovarius sp. | reverse complement strand
ACATCCACCACCTGCGTGACCGAGCGTGCCGCTCTGCCGAGGTCGGTTGTGCCCAGGGGATTGTTTTCAAGGAAGATTACGACCCATCGCTGCCGCCAACCCTGGTCGATGGCGACCAGATGATGCAGGTATTCCTGAACCTGATGAAAAATGCAGCCGAGGCGTTGAAAGCAACCGCCGCGCCCGGACAAATTACCCTGCGCAGCTATTACGATCACGCGCTCAGAATGCGTGGCGCTGATGGTCGTGAGCGCCGCTTGCCGCTGCAGATCGAAATCATCGACACCGGCCCGGGCCTGCCGGACGACATTGCGGCGCAGGTGTTTGAGCCGTTTGTTTCCGGGCGTGAGAATGGCACCGGGCTGGGCCTTGCGCTGGTGTCGAAAATCATTTCCGAACACGGCGCCTGGATCAGTGTTGACAGTGCGCCCGGGCGCACCCTGTTTCGCATTTCGCTGCCGCTTGCGGGCGCACCAGAAGGAGAAAAATAATGGACGGAACCGTTCTGATTGCCGATGATGATCGCACCATCCGCACGGTGTTGACCCAGGCGCTGACCCGCGCGGGTTGCAAGGTCCACGCGACCGGATCGCTGAGCACCCTGAAACGCTGGGTCGAGGAAGGGCGCGGCGATCTGGTGATTTCCGACGTGGTCATGCCCGATGGCAACGGGCTGGAGGCGCTGCCGGAAATTGCCCGCATGCGCCCGGGCCTGCCGGTGATCGTCATCAGCGCACAAAACACCATCATGACCGCCATTCAGGCCGCCGAGGCCGAGGCGTTCGATTATTTGCCCAAGCCGTTTGACCTGCCCGACCTGATGAAGCGCGCCCATGAGGGGCTTAAACGCAAGCGAATGCGCGTGGTCGAACCCAATGACGAGCCGCAGGAATCCACGCTGCCGCTGGTGGGGCGTTCCCCGGCCATGCAGGCGCTTTACCGGCTGGTCGCCCGGGTGATGAACACGTCGATGGCGGTGATGATCACGGGCGAAAGCGGGACTGGAAAGTCACTGATAGCGCGGGCAATTCACGATTTTTCCGATCGGGCCCGCGCGCCTTTCGTTGTCGCCACCGTCGAAAGCTTTGCCACCTCGGATGGGGTGCAAACCCTGTTGGCCGAAGCCGGGCAGGGCTCGATCCTATTTGACGAGGTTGCCGACCTGGATGCCCCCGCGCAGGCGCGTCTGACCCGTTTGCTGGACCAGATGGGCGCCAACGGGCCTCGGGTGATCGCCACCTCCCAACGGGACCTGGCCACGCGCCTTGGGGCACAGGGTTTTCGCGAAGACCTGTATTTTCGCCTCTGTGGCGTGCATATAGCGGTGCCTGCCCTGCGCGAACGTCTTGATGACATTGCCGATCTGGCCAGCCATTTCATCGAGCAGGGCGCCGGCGAAGGCCTGCCGCGGCGGGCGTTGTCGGACGGGGCTATCGCGGCTTTGCGCGCCCATGCCTGGCCCGGAAACATACGCGCGCTGGAAAACACCATGCGTCGGCTGCTGGTCACCGGCACCGACCCGGAAATCAGTCGCGCCGAGGTCGAGGCCATTTTGGGCCGCGCACCTACGGCGGAGGCGCCCGGCGGTATGGGCGAGGGCGACAACCTGGGGGAGTGCGTCGCCCGACATCTGCGCCGCTATTTTGGCTTGCATGGCGATGACCTGCCACCGGACGGCCTGTATGACCGTATCCTGCATCAGATCGAGATCCCGCTTTTGGAAATTGCTTTGGATGCAACCGGCGGCAACCAGGCAAAATGCGCCGAGCTTTTGGGGATCAACCGAAATACCCTGCGTAAAAAGCTGACAATTCTCGGAATCGAGGTGACACGCCGGCGCAAGTTGATGTAAAACAGCAACAGGCGTGACAATTCGGTATATACTGGGAATCAACGGGACCATCGTTGGCCCCGGACAGTTGTTTTTATTGGAGGTTTGGCGTGAGCAGCGACAGCTCTGCGCAAAGTGGTTTCTGGGAGCGTGTGGCGCATTTGCGCCATGGACGCGCGGCCAATACCTTTGCCCGCTTGGCTTTGGTGGTCATGGCGCCGGTTTTGGCGCTTGCCACGTATCTGGTTTTCGGCCCGCTTGATCAGGGCGCGCGTTCCACCACGCTACGGCTGGTCCTGTTGGCGGACCTGGTCTATGTTCTGCTGGTTGCCACCCTTGTTCTGGCCCGTATCGCCTCGATGGTCGCCGCGCGGCGGCGTAAATCCGCCGGGTCGCGCCTGCACCTGCGACTGACCGGGGTTTTCGCCATTCTGGCGCTGGTGCCGACGGTCCTGGTCGCGGTTTTCGCGGTTTTAACGGTGAATGTCGGGCTGGAGGGGTGGTTTTCCGACCGGGTGAGCCGGGTGGTGGGCAATTCCCTGGCGGCGGCCGAAGCCTATGAACGGGAACATCGCGATGGCTTGATTGCCGATGCCAGCGCTCTGACCAGTTTTCTGGACCGCGCCCGCCAACAAAGCCGGATTTTGCCCGATTCCACCTTGCGGGCATTGCTCAGCCAAGGGCAAACCCAGATCCAGCGCGGCCTGCGCGAGGCCTATGTCATCAACTCCGACGGCGACATAAGGGTGCGGGGAGAACGCTCCTATCTGTTTGACTTTGAGGCTCCGACGCCTGAGGACATTGCCCGGGCCATGGCTGGCGAAATGGTTATCATCGAAGACTGGGACCACAACGAATTTCGCGCATTGGCCCGGCTCCAGGCCTATCCCGACCACCTGTTATATGTCAGCCGCGATGTCGATGGATCGATCCTCAACTTGCTGGACGAAACCAAGGAAACCGTGACCTTTTACAAGCAGGTCGAGAGCGATCGGGGGCAGATCCTGTTTGAATTTGGCCTTATTTATCTAGGGTTTGCAGTGATCCTGATCCTTGCGGCAATTTTACTGGGCATGTGGTTTGCCGAACGCCTCGCCGGACCTATCGGCCGCCTGGCCGCGGCGGCGCAAAGGGTTGGGTCGGGCGACCTTGATGTGGTGGTCAAAGAGGAAAACGGTGATGACGAAATCGCCATGCTTGGGCGCTTGTTCAATCAGATGACCCGCCAGATCCGTGCCCAACGTAACAGCCTGATGGAAAACAACGCGCAGATCGAACGCCGCCGCCGGTTGTTTGACTCGGTCCTGTCCTCGGTCACGGCCGGGGTTATCGGGCTGGATGCGCAGGGGCAGGTGAGCTTTATCAACCGGGCGGCCCTGCGCCTGCTGGCCCTGAGCGAAGAGGAGGCGCTGGAGCATCGGATCGGTTTTCTGGTGCCCGAATTCACCCCCCTGTTTGACCGGCTGCGTTCCGGTTCTGGCGCCAGCGTGCTGGAAGAGTTGCGCCTGACCCGGCGGGGCAAACAGGAAAGCCTGCTGGTGCGCATGGCCCAAAGACGCGGCGAGGATGGCCTGCTTGAAGGCTATGTGATTGCTTTTGATGACGTAACCGACCTGGTTTCGGCCCAGCGCCTGGCCGCTTGGGGGGATGTCGCGCGCCGCATCGCCCATGAAATCAAGAACCCGTTAACGCCGATCCAGCTTTCCGCCGAGCGGATCAAACGTAAATATGCTCGTGCCAGCGAAGAAGAAGAAACCGGCGTCGCCGCTTTGACCGATGTGATTATTCGCCAGACCAATGATTTGCGCCGAATCGTCGACGAGTTTTCAAAATTCGCCCGGATGCCCGAACCGGAACGCCGCCAAACCGACCTGACCAAACTGGTCGCTGACGCGGTCCTGTTACAGAAGGCCGGGCAAGAGGGCGTGGAGTTTACCGTCGATTTGCCCGAAGATCCGGTTCATCTGGATGTTGACGGCACGATGATCTCGCAGGCATTGACAAACTTGATTAAAAACGCCGGCGAAGCCACGGAAATATATAAAGAAAAACACCCAGAGGACGAGAGGTACACGCCGCGTATAAAGGTCATGATGGAATATGACCCGGAAACCGTGCGCATCACGGTTGCCGATAACGGGATCGGTTTGCCGGTCGAACGTGCCCGGCTGTTTGAGCCCTATGTGACCACGCGCGCCAAAGGCACTGGGCTGGGCTTGCCGATCGTGAAGAAAATCATCGAAGAACATGGCGGGACCATGGGGCTGGAAGACGCGCCACCTTTTGAAACCGGCGCCCATGCCGGGGCGATAGCCACAATTTTCTTGCCGGTGATCGGGCAAGGAAGTGTACAGAAAAACACGCGATCAAATGCGGGAAAGAGGTAAGCGATGGGCGATATACTGATCGTTGACGACGAACGCGACATTCGGGAGCTGATTTCGGATATCCTGATCGACGAAGGTTTTACCACCCGGTTGGCGGGATCGTCCGACGAATGTCTGGCCCAGTTGAAAACGGCCGAGCCGGCGCTGATGATCCTCGATATCTGGCT
>CAYSBG010000217.1:0-4410 GCA_964429125.1 uncultured Aliiroseovarius sp. | reverse complement strand
ATATGCATCAGAATCAGGGGTCATTGCGCCCCTGTTGTCCCCAGAATAGCGCGCTGGGTCGCTCTGGTCCAGAAAAAGCCTGAAAAAATCGCGGGTTGAACGCCCGGCTGTGTCTTTTAGGCCAATGCGGCCTCGGCAGCAGCGCCAATCCGGAGCAGGCGCTCTTCGCCCATTGGCGTGCCGATAAACATCAGCCCGGTAGAAGGTGTGCCAGTCGGAATGGTCAGCCCAGCCCCACCCATCAGATTGCCCATGCGCGTGTTATTCAGCGCCAAAAGGTTTTCGGCAATGAAGTATTCCTGATCATCGATCAGCCTTTGCATATTGGGTGGCATTATCGCGGACGAAGGCAGGATCACCGCGTCATAGCCTGCTGTAAGGGCGGTAAATTCGGCCCGGATCGCATCCAGCCGCTGCCAGGCGCGGACATACTCAACGCCGCTATAGTGTTTGCCGGTCTCAAAACGAATGCGGATTGCCTCATACATTTTGTCCGGGGCGGCTTCGATTTCATCCGCCCAGGTCGCATAGGCCTCGGTCGTGTAAAGCGCACCTGCCAGCGACATGGCTTCGTCAACGATGGCGATATGGGCGCTTTCTATATGCGCACCGGCATCGGCAAGCCGGATTACCGCGCCTTCAAACGCTTTGGCTGGGATTTTGCGGGCGTCGGCGAGGCCATTCTCAAGGACCAAAAACCGCATGCCCGCAAGGCTGGCTCCGCGAAGGTCGGCAGGTTTGCCTCCCTCCAACGCGGCCAGAAGCAGAGCAGCATCCTCGCTGCTGCGGCAAAGTGGACCAACCGTGTCAAACTTTGCGGCCAGCGGGACCACCCCCTTGAGCGAGAGGCGCCCCGATGTGGTCTTTAGCCCGACCAGATCGTTCCAAGCGGCCGGAATGCGCACGGAACCGCCGGTGTCCGAGCCAATACCTGCTGCCGCCAAGCCAAATGCGACCGATGTTGCCGCTCCGGAAGATGACCCGCCCGAAACGGCATTTGGGTCATTAATACAAGGGGGTGACTCGGTTACCGGGTTCAGGCCAAGACCGGAGAAGGCCAGCTCGGTCATATGGGTTTTACCAAGGCAAACCAGCCCGGCAGACGTGGCGTTCTGTAAAACCACCGCATCTTTGTCGGGCATGCGCCCTTCAAGCAGTTTAGAGCCTGCCTCGGTGACAACGCCTGCCGTGTCGTAGAGGTCCTTCCAGGATATAGGCACCCCATCTAAAAGGCCCAATCGATACCCGGAACTTGCCCGTTTTGCTGCGCCAACAGCTTCAGCCCGCGCACGCGCTTCGGTAAGCCGCGCGAAAATGCGATTGCGTAAAGGATGCGCTTTAATTGCGTCATAATGTGCTTCTAACAGGTCAACAGGGTCAATATCACCGGTTTCAATCCCGCGCCCGAGGTCTGCTGCTTTCATTGTCAGCCATTTATCCGCCATGAACCACCCTTTCAAACGTCGGAAAACCGCGGGGAGTCAGTATGCGTGGCGCCCCGGTCAACCGGATAGCGTTTTACGCCATCCCAACTCACAGTTTTCGTGCTTCATCCACAAGCATTATCGGGATTTCGCCACGGATCGGAAAGGCCAGATTTGCGGCTTTGGACACAAGCTCCTGCTTGTTCGCATCATATTCCAACCGTGTCTGAGTAACCGGGCAGATTAGCGATTCCAGCATATGCCGGTCAAAAGCCTTTGTCCCCATTGGTTCCGTGGTCATTGCATCCTGCCCTTTCCCTTGTCGCCATGCAGGGCGAACTGCATCAGGTTTACCAGAAGTGCCCGCCGCTCGCCAAGGTCTGGCGCTTCCAGGATCCCCTGTTTGTCGGCCGCAGAAAACCCCCCGGACATGGCTACTTCACTGACAAGTGCGTCGACTGAAAGTTCGGCCATTCCTTTGCGCGCGGCTGTTTCCATTTCGCGTCCTCGCATTTTGCTGTACCGTCCCAAGAGGTTCAGAAAAACGCTTTGATCAAAGCCGACATCACGGCTCTCTTCGCCAAGGTCTTGGTTGAATGCGCTCCAGGAAACGCTCCCGGTCAGCCAGGGGTTTGCATCCTCTTGTGTGTCGAGCAGGTGAAACCGGCTAATTCCTCGGAGGGTGATCATATAGGTTCCGTCCAGGGTTTCGGTAAACGAACTGATCCGCCCTGCACAACCGACCATTGCGAGTCCGGCACGGTCCGGCTGTATCATTCCAACAAGTCGATCTTGGGTTGCCAATATAGCGTTGACCATTGCCACATAGCGGGGTTCAAAAACGTGAAGCGGCAGCCACGCATGCGGCAACAGCAACACCCCCTCCAAAGGAAAAAGCGGCAAAGCTGGAGGCAGGTCCCCCGTTATAGGAAAGAAGCCTGCCACCCTGCCCTCTATGCGAAGATGATCGAAGACAGCTTGCGTCGACCGTTCAAAACAATCGGGTCCTTGGCATCGAGCGCGTCAAAAATGGTGAACAATTGCGTCTTGGCAGCGCCTTCGTTCCACTCGCGGTCGCGCCGAAACAGCTCCAATAGTTCGTCTACTGCGCTTTGGGCGTCCCCGGACGCATTGAGCGCCACCGCAAGGTCAAATCGCGCCTGGTGATCGTCGGCATTGGCTTCAACCTTGGCGCGTAGATCGTCCAGTGGCCCGGCTTCGGCAGCCTGGCGGGCAAGGGTGATCTGCGCGTGTACAGCCTCAATTTCCTGGGCATCAGCCAGTTCGGCCGGGGCGCCATTAAGCACCGCTTCGGCCTGGTCCACATCGTCCAGTGCCAAATGCGCACGGGCAAGCCCGGCATAGGCGGCGGCCGACGACCCATCCGCTTCGAGAATCGCGGCGAATGTCTGCGCAGCATCGGCAGCGGCGCCGTTTTCCAGCATCTCTTCGGCGGCCGCCAGGGCCTCGGCCATCGGCCCGCCACCATCCCCGCCACCCAGCGCGGCGGTTTTATCGACAAAGGCCTGCACCTCGGATGGGGGCAGGGCACCTTGAAAACCGTCAACCGGTTGGCCGTCTTTGAACGCGTAGACCGTGGGGATGGATTGTACCCGCAGTTGCCCGGCGATCTGCTGGTTTTCGTCGACGTTTACCTTGACCATGCGCACGGCACCGCCAGCAGCTTCGACAGCGGCTTCAAGTGCCGGGCCAAGGGTTTTGCACGGCCCGCACCAGGGCGCCCAGAAATCGACGATTACCGGCACTTCCTTTGAGGCTTCGATCACATCCTCGACAAATGTGGCCTCTGATATTTCCTTGACCAACGGCCCTTGCGGCGCGTCATTTCCTGCGTTGAGTCCCAGCATGACTGGCTCCTTCATATGTATGTTGACGTCTATATGCGCCTACCCATCCGGTTTTTAAAGATCAAACGTGGCAAACAGTGGCGCATGGTCGCTGGGTTTTTCCCAGCCTCGCGCGTCGCGCAGCACCCGTGAAGAATGTGCGGCGGAAGAGATGTCCGGGGTGGCCCAAATATGATCGAGCCGGCGCCCCTTGTCGGCGGTGTCCCATTGGGGCGAGCGATAGGACCACCATGTGTAGAGGTTGCCGTCCGGGATATCCTGCCGGGTCACGTCGACCCATGCACCGGCCTTTTGGGTTTCGGCAAGGTGTTCGACCTCTATCGGCGTGTGGCTGACCACTTTGAGCAGTTGCTTGTGGTTCCAAACGTCGTCTTCGCGCGGGGCGATGTTTAGGTCACCGACCAATATGGCCCGTTGCGGTGTTTCGGCGGCAAAGTGGTCGCGCATCTCTGTCAGATAATCGAGCTTTTGGCCGAATTTCTCGTTTGCCTCACGGTCGGGTTTGTCGCCACCGGCCGGAACATAAAAATTGTGGATGGTCACGCCATTTTCCAACTGCCCGGCGATGTGGCGGGCGTGGCCGAGGTTAACAAAGTCGTGGCGGGCCACTTCGCGGATCGGCACGCGCGAAAGGATAGCGACGCCGTTATAACCCTTTTGCCCATTGGCAATCATATGCTTGTAGCCCAATGACGCAAAACCCTCGGTTGGGATTTTGTCCACCGGGCTTTTGCATTCCTGAAGGCATAGTACGTCTGGCGCCTCTTCTTCTAGCAATTTCAACACGATAGGCTCGCGCAAGCGCACGGAGTTGATGTTCCACGTGGCAATGGTAAAGGGCATGGCTGTCTCCTGTTGGTCGGGCGAGGATAGGGCCTGCTGGCGGTAATCTCAACCTGTTGCGATGTGCCGGGGTTATTAACGCAAATCCAGTTTGAAAATGCCGTAAACAAACAGCCCGAACCCACCAAAGGCACTGACCAGAAACGGAAGCCGCAGGGCGATCTCGCGGCCCAGTTCCGGTTCGAACATCGCCACCAGACCACCGCCGATCAGCGCGCCAATGGGCATGGTGCCCCAGCCAAAGAAGCGGTAGATGCTGTTGACGCGGCCAAGCA
>CAYSBG010000216.1:0-4412 GCA_964429125.1 uncultured Aliiroseovarius sp. | reverse complement strand
GACGTGGGCGAGGCCCTCAAGGCCCTGGCCGAGCGCATGGACCTGCAAGATCTGCGCTTTCTCGCCGTGGCGGTGACTATCCAGCAGACTTCCGGCGGCAATCTCGCCGAGATCCTTGATGGCCTGGCCAAGGTGATCCGGTCGCGGTTCAAGCTGTTCCGCCGGGTCAAGGCCATCACCGCCGAGGCCAAGTGGTCGGGCACGTTTCTTTCCGGGTTTCCACTCGGGGCACTGGTGATGATCAATGTAATCCAGCCGAATTATTATGATGACGTCAAGGATACCGCCGTGTTCATACCGGCTTGCCTTGTGGTCGCTGCGTTTCTCATCGCCAATGTCTTCGTGATGCGGGCGTTGGTGAATATCAAGGTTTAGGGGGCGCAAATGGACCAATTCATGGGCATGATCAAAGATCTTTTTGGGCCAATGGGGCCGCTTTTTCTGGTCGGTGGGCTGGGCCTTCTGCTGATTCTCAGCGTCCTTCCGTTGATGCTGAAAAAACCGGCCGACCCGTTGGATCGCCTGAAAAAACACCGCGAGACCGAGGCCAACAGCGTCGTCGACAAAGTGGCCCTGCGCACAGCCGAAAAACATGACAAGCTTGAGAAATTCTCCAATTTCCTTGAGCCGCAGGACGACGAGGAATACTCGGCCATCCAGCTCAAGCTTCTGCAGGCCGGATACAAAGGCAAGAACGCTGTCCGGTTGTTTTTCTTTGCCCAGTTTGCCCTAGGCCTTGGTCTTCTGGCGTTGGGCCTCGTCTATACATTGGTTCTGCAAAGCGGCGAAGAGCCGGTTTCGACCCAAAAAATGATGATGATGATCCTGGTCCCCGGCGTGGTCGGCTATATGGCGCCGAAATACTGGATCACCCGCCGGGTGGAAGAGCGCAAGGAGCAGATCGTCAACGGCTTTCCCGATGCGCTGGATATGATGTTGGTCTGCGTCGAAGCCGGCCAGTCCCTCGATCAATCCATTGTGCGCGTCGCCAAGGAAATCCGCGCTGGCTTTCCCGCCCTGGCCGACGAATTCCAGATCGTCGCCCACGAGATGAAGGCGGGCAAAGACCGGGTGCAGGTGCTGCGCGACATGAGCGAACGTGCGGGCGTCCAGGATGTGTCCAGCTTTGTCACCGTGTTGATCCAATCGGCTACCTTCGGCACCTCAATCGCCGAGGCTTTGCGGGTGTTTTCGGCGGAAATGCGCGACAAACGCGTCATGCGTGCCGAAGAGAAAGCAAATACCTTGCCCACCAAGATGACTTTGGCCACAATGATGATGACCGTGCCACCGCTGCTGATCATTCTGATTGGCCCGTCTGTTTATGGGATCTATACATTGCTGAGCACAACCAACCTCTAAAAGGCATTCGAATTGAACACACGCTTTCTGGCCCCGGTTCTTTTGTTGGCGCTTGGCGCTTGCGCCATGGGCCAGACAGGTGTCGGAGACAACCCTTACGCGCCCTCCGGGATACGCCGGGGCGCGCAAAGTGTCGACGGGCTAATCGTTGGCCACCGGCTGATGGCGGCAGGTGAATATCAATTGGCGTTAAAAGCCTATCAACGATCTGCTGCCGAACATGGCATGAATGTCGACGTTTTGTCGGCCATTGGCTCAGCGGACCTGGCTCTGGGGCGCCTTGGCCAGGCCGAACGCAGCTTGCGCCAAGCCATTGATGCAGATGAAAGCTTTGTCCCCGCCTGGAATAATCTCGGCGTGGTTTTGATGGAAAAGGGTGAAATTGCCGAAGCCGCGCGTGTCTTTCGGGTCGCATTCGGGCTGGACAGTGGAAATTCCCCGCAAATCCGCGACAATTTACGCTTGGCCCTCGCAAAAATGGAAAATCCCGGCTATACTGAGGTCAATAAAGAAGACTTCTCGCTGGTTCGGCGCGGGGCGGGGGACTACCTGCTTTTGTCGACGATCTGAACGAGGGCGCCGGGACTTTGGCAGAGACCGGAAACCGGCGATAAAACGAGACGAGCAGTAAAAGGACGCAAAAATGCGCCACCCCAGAATGATGATACTCTGCTTCGGCGGAGTTTTGGCTTTAACCGCCTGCGAGCAGACCGCGCGTGACGCCGATGTCGACCGCACCTTGGCTGCGGTCAATGTGATCGACGAAAGCAACCTGAGCGACATCATGCTCAGTGCCGGAGACCCGAATGAGGCGGTCGCCTATTTCCGTCGTACCCTAGCCGAAAACCCCGATAACATCGACACGATGCGTGGGCTGGGCAAATCGCTGGTGCGCGCCGGCAAAGCCCGCGAGGCTGCTTCGGTTTGGGCCAAGGTGGTCGATTCCGACGCCGCCACGAATGATGACCGCGTGGCGCTGGCCGATGCATTTATCCGCGCCGGCGACTGGGCCAAAGCGGAAACCGTGCTCGACAAGATCCCGCCGACCTTTGAAACCTATAAACGCTACCGGCTCGAGGCAATGGTCGCCGACAGCAACGAAGAATGGGACAAGGCCGACAGCTTTTACGAAACCGCCGTGGGCCTGACCACCCAGCCGGCGGGCGTGTTGAACAATTGGGGCTATTCCAAGCTGACGCGCGGCAAATTCGCCGCCGCCGAAAAGCTGTTCTTTGATGCCCTCACCTATGACCCGGCGCTATTTACCGCCAAGAACAACCTGGTTCTGGCCCGTGCCGCGCAACGTAAATACGACATGCCACCGATCCGCATGACCCAGGTGGAACGTGCGCAGCTCTTGCACACGGCCGCCCTTAGCGCGATCAAACAGGGGGATGTGTCCATGGGAAAAACTCTTTTGCAGCAGGCTATTGACACCCACCCGCAATATTTTGAATCGGCTGTTCGTGCGCTTGCCGCGCTGGAAAACAATGTGTCAGGTGGTTGAGCATGCTGGCCGAAACCACCCGCTCCGCCCTTTGGTTTCTGCCATTCGCCACGCCCATCGCCCTTTGGGTGGCTTGGAGCGATATGGCGCGCATGAAAATCCCCAACAAGGCGGTTGGCGCCCTGATGCTGGTGTTTCTGATCATCGGCGTTCTGGCCCTGCCCTTTGATGTCTGGAAATGGCGGCTTGTGCATTTTCTCGTGGTTTTGGTGATCGGTTTCGTCGCCTCCTCATTGGGTATGCTGGGCGCAGGGGACGCAAAATTTTCCGCCGCCATGGCGCCGTTTATCGCGCTGAGCGACCTGTCCTTTTTCTTTTACCTGCTGGCACCTACGGTGATCGCCGCCTTCCTGATCCATCGGATCGTGCGCCGAATGCCGGCCATTCGCGCCCGGTTTGCCGATTGGGAAAGCTGGGAGCACAAGGACTTTCCCATGGGCCTCGCCCTTGGCCCGGCGCTGGTTTTTTACCTGTTGGCCGGACTTTTCTGGGGCGCCTAGGATTTCCTTGTAACAGGCCTATGCCCTACGTTTTCTCGTAAAGAATAAACATCTGATTGCGCCGCACTTCGCGCAGGGGGGTACCCAGTGCGGTCACATCCTCCAGGATCAACTTGCGCACATAGCCCGTTTGCGGGCAAAGCGGCACGATCAGATAATCGGCGTTTTCCCATCCGTCCAAGCCGCCATAATACCAAGGCGACGCCCCCGGGAGCGGCTCAAACGCGCCATAGAGCCAAAAAGCCGACAACATATCCGCAGAAAACACGGTTTTGCCAGCCTCCAGCCCTGAGGCGCGCAAATCCGCCGCCATCGCCGAATACCAGGAAACAACGCTGATCTTGATGTCACAAATCGGCAGAGTTTCGCCTTGAAAGGTAACCTCCACCATGTCCCGTTGGGAGGCATCCGTATAGGGCGCATAGGGCGTGCCCGGCCCGTCCAGCGCCACTTGCCCAACAACTTTGCCCGCGCGCGCTTTGAGGGTTTGCAGATCCTCGTTTGCGCCCGACCCGGGCAAAAGCGGAGTGTACTTGGCAACATCCACCAAAGCGTGCCGGAACGGGCTATAGGCCAGGTTGATCAAGCTCGGCATCGCCATCACCAGCGCCGCTAACGCGGTCAATCGCGTCGCCTGGCGCAGGTTCCAACCCCAGGCATTGACCCGCCCCTCCTCCGGGGCCACCTGCCATAAAATCAGTCCCAACAGACCCAGCCATTGCGGATCGTTGGCAAAATTCTGATAGGTGACAAAGAAAAATCCGCCCGCCAGCAAAAGCAGGGCCAATCCCTCGCGCGCGCGCCCACCCTGACGTAAAAGCACGACCGGCAACAATGCCGCGACCGATGCCGCCATATAGGCAGGGGCGCCGACCACCATGGCAAAAGGCAGGCCCGGATTGGGGCGGATTTTGCTGCCGCTTACTGCCATCACATCGTTTGCATAGGCCAGCCAGAACCCGATCCCGGCAAAGAGCGCCACGCCAATTGCAACCGCCATTCCCGACAGAACAGCAATTGCCAAAACCGACCAGGCCCGTCTG
>CAYSBG010000215.1:0-4418 GCA_964429125.1 uncultured Aliiroseovarius sp. | reverse complement strand
CATGGGCGTTTCGAGTTCATGTTGTGCCTCAACATAAACGCGAAACGCTTTAGGGTCTGTTGAGATTCAGGAAGTGATATTCAGTGCGCGATACCAAATAATGCTCTAAACTTACCAAGCTTTAGCAAAACAAAATGATGCAAAGCAAAACTAAGTCCAAAGGTAAACAGAACCGCTAATCCAAATTTTGCCCAGACAGATATTTGCAATGGAATAATAAGAAATACAGCCCCAATAGCAATTGTTTGATGGACAATATAGAGTGGATAAACGGCGCGGTTCAAATAGCTCTTAAGTGGGGCGTCACGATTAAAATACTTTGAGAACAGCCCGACAAGCGTGACAATCGCGATCCAGCCAATGGGTAGACTTAATGCATCGTCAAAGCGCATCATGGCCCCGCCAAAACTAAACTGAAAATCATCAGACCCTGGGGCGAATAAAATTATCGCCATCATGCCTGCCCACAATGCACTACAAAACAGATAGATTTTCTGTGCTGTAGAGGTAAATTCTTCCATGACCGGTTTAATAAAAAACCCGATCAAGAACCAAGTGGAACACAGCGCAAGCCATCCCCAATCGTCTAACAACGCATTGCTTCTTCCCGGCCAAATCTGTCCAATTGTACCTCGAATGAACAGGGGAAACAAAACAAATGCTAGCACTTGCGGTCCACTCACCAGCCACTTGATTTGATCTTCAAACCACGCCAGTTTACCCCGTTGATAAGCCGCCAATAACGGCAACAACATCAATGTCATCACAAATAAGTAGGCAATATACCACAAATGATGCCACGAAATATTCCCCTCGGAATAAGTGCCTTTGGTAAAGGCATCCTGAATATACCAAGCAAAATACCCCAATTGGGTTTGCCCGGAAAATACCCGCTCGATCCAAACTTGCGGCGGCACAATCACCGCCATTGCAAATACCAGGGGTAACAAAAGCCGTAAGGCCCGATTACTTAAAAACAGTGGTATATTTCGTGACGCCAACACAAATGCACTGGCTAAACCCGACACAAAAAACAATAGCGGCAACCGCCAACGCGCCACCAAGTCCATTCCAATGCGAAGAGTCCAGCTCCCCTCAGGATCATTGATATGCCAGGGGTCTTCCGGAAAAAAAGCCCGCCCGGCATGATAAAATATTAATAGCATAAAAGCAAAAATCCGCAGCCAATCCAAATAATGATAGCGCGTTTGTGACTTTGAATGCATCCCCATACTCCAATCAACGAACAGTTTGCCACACATGTTAAAAATTGTGAATTACTTCTAAACAAAGCTTAATTGCGGCGACAGTTTACCCAATACAAACCCATTCTGGATAAGGGGGTGTTGCGAGGGATTCACGAACCGACATTTCTGTGATTCAAGGTCGTATCTCTTACAACACGATCGGTCCCCCTCCTGTCGATGTCTACCACCGCTCTTTATTGCTGCATAGGTGATTTTGCCAAAATTTACGCAGACTGGGAAAACCATCACCTGATCCCGACGGGTCGCCAGCGCAATCGCAAAGGCAAACTGAACCTGTCCGAGAGCCTGTTTATCATGGTGCTGTTTCACCTTAAAGCGTTTCGACATATTGTTGAGGCACGACACTATGTCGAAACGCTTTAGGCGGGGGGGCTCCCGCCCCTCTCGGCCTTCGGCCTGCACGGGTTGGGCCTGGCTCATCTGCAACGCAGATGAGCCTGTCAGAGCGTGTCGCGCCTGATCAGATTCCGGTATTCGTCCGGCGGGGCGAGGCAGCGTTTGCGCAAGCAAATGCGTTCGCCCCACCGGACGAATTCGATTTGGTGCGACATGCTCTGAAAGGCAATCAGCTTGCCCCGCGTCCCTTGCCCGGCCCGGTACCCAGGTGTTTTTTCAGCTTGGACGGTTGCGCTTTGCGTCGGCCCTTGTAGGGGTTCTTGTCCGCCTGTGAGCGCATGGTCAGGCGAATCGGCGTGCCTGGCATGTCGAAATCTTCGCGCAGGCCATTCACCAGATACCGCGAATAGCTGGTTGGCAGCTTGTCCGGGTGGCTACACATCACCACGAAACCGGGGGGGCGGGTCTTGGCCTGGGTCATGTAGCGCAGTTTGATGCGTTTCCCGCCCGGCGCGGGCGGCGGATGGGCCGAGGTCATGTCCGCCAGCCAGATGTTCAATCGCGCGGTCGCAATGCGCCGGTTCCAGACAGCGTGTGCCTTGAGTACCGCAGTGCGCAGCTGTGGCAACCCACGCCCGGTCTTTGCCGAGAGCGTCACCAAAGGCGCGCCACGCAATTGTGGCAGAAGCCGTTCAAACGCCTCGCGCAGGTCTTTGAGCTTGGCTTGTTTTTCCGACTCTATGTCCCATTTGTTGACCGCAATGACAACCGCGCGCCCCTCGCGCTCGGCCAGATCCGCAATGCGAAGATCCTGTTGCTCAAACGGAATCGCGGCATCCAGAAGGACAACCACGACCTCGGCAAATTTCACCGCGCGCAGGCCATCTGCTACCGACAGCTTTTCCAGTTTCGCCTGGACCTTGGCCTTTTTACGCATCCCCGCCGTATCGAAAATCCGCACGGGGACCGCATCCCCATCGGCGCCTTGCCAGTCAAACCTCAGGGAAATCGCGTCGCGGGTAATCCCTGCTTCGGGGCCGGTCAACAGCCGGTCTTCGCCGATCAACGCGTTGATAAGAGTGGATTTTCCCGCGTTCGGGCGGCCAACAACAGCCACTTGCAGCGGCTTTGCGGCGGTCGGCATGTGGGCGTTTTCGTCCTCGCCGTCCTCAACACTGACATCGACATCGGGCGCATCTGACTGGGCGCGCGCGGCAAAGCCATCGGCAATTGGTGTGAGGATCGTCAACAACTCGCCCATGCCCTCTCCATGTTCCGCCGACAAAGCCACCGGCTCCCCCAGCCCCAGCGAATAGGCCTCGATCAAACCGGCCTCGGCGGCGCGTCCCTCGGCCTTGTTGGCGCCAAGAATGACATGGGCATTTTTCTTGCGCAGGATGTCGGCAAAGATTTCGTCCGCAGGCAGAACCCCGGCACGGGCATCGATCAGGAACAGACAGGCATCGGCCATCTCCACCGCACGCTCGGTCAGGCGGCGCATGCGCCCCTCCAGGCTTTCGTCCGTAGCATCTTCCAGCCCGGCCGTATCGATCACCGTAAAGCGCAGGTCGCCCAGCCGCGCGGCACCCTCGCGCAAGTCACGGGTGACACCGGGCTGGTCATCGACCAGGGCCAGACGTTTGCCAACCAGGCGGTTGAACAAGGTGGATTTGCCGACATTCGGGCGTCCGACGATGGCAAGGGTAAAGCTCATGACAGCCTCCGAGGGGGGATCAGACGCCCCCCTTATACGCCCGCGCCAAGCGGGGCAAGCGCCTCTATTGGCCAGAGGTGTGCGCCCGCTGCCGCTAAACGGCAGGCCTACTTAGCGCAGCGCGACCAGCTGGCCCTTGGTGGTGACCACATAAGCGACGTTGTTGACCACGACCGGCCGGGTCGTGGCGCCGCCAGAAATCTCAGCGCTGCGCACCAAGGCCCCGTCCATTGGGTTAAATGCGCGCATCTGCCCGTCCGAGGAGGCAACCCAAAGCAGGCCGCCGGCCAGAACCGGGCCGAAATTGGCATAGATCGCCTTGCGCCGGCGCACCCGTTCCTTGGTGAAATACGGCAGGTCGATAGCCCATATCCGCTCGCCATTGCGGGCGTTCAGACGCACCAGCTTGGCCTCGTCCGAGATCAAAAAGACCGACCCGCCCGCGGCCCAGACCGGGCCAGTGGCCCCATCGCGGGCGGTCCAAATCCGCGAACCGTTGGTATTCACCGCCATGGTCCGACCAACGGAATTACCCGCATAGATCACACCGCCCGATACCACCGGCTCGCCGGTTATGTCGGTGATCTGCGAATAGCCACGCCCTTGCCGGGTACCCGCCACAAAGGCGTTCCAACGCGGCGTCCCATCGTTCTGCGCTACCGCAATCAATTCACCCGATGAGAATGGGAACAAAACCGTCTGACCGGAAACGGCCGGGCTTGATGTGCCCAGAATCCCGGTCAGGTCGGGCGTGCCCTGGATCTCCCATTTGATCCGTCCGGTGCTGGCATCCACCGCATAGCCGCGATTGTCTTTTGACACGACAAAGACGAGGTTGCCCACCGCAGCGGGCGCACCGCTTACCGGTGCATTCAATTGTTGGGTCCACAAAACAGCGCCGCTGGCCGGGTCAAGTGCGTTAAGCGTGCCAAATCCGGTTGAGACGAACAATTTGCCGCCAGCAATCGCCAGGCCGCCGCCGGTGGCATCGTCGGAGCGTTCATCGGGCGGAGTCAGGTCTCTGCTCCAAAGCGTCGCGCCGGAAGTCGATGTCGCCACCACGCCCGAGCGGCTATCAAGGGTGAAAATGGCGCCACCAG
>CAYSBG010000214.1:0-4452 GCA_964429125.1 uncultured Aliiroseovarius sp. | reverse complement strand
ACCGGCCTGTCACGCCGGGGGTCGCGGGTTCGAGTCCCGTCAACCGCGCCACTTTCCTCCTTTCGCCATTTGGGAACCTGAACGGAGCGCGGCAATATGCCCGCGCCAATTTGTCCCTTTCGCCAGATCGCTTGCGCGCCTATTTGGAGCGCAAAGGAGAAATGCGCATGAAATTCCTCGACGATTTGCCGGTCGGCTTTCTGGTTATCGCCAGCCTGACCCTGGGCCTTGCCCCGTTTACGCCGCCACATGTGTTTGAAAAGCTGCAGATGCTGTTTTCGGGCACACTTGGCAAGCCGGTCGATATATTTGACCTGATAATGCACGGCGCGCCATGGCTATTGCTGTTTGCCAAGCTTGCGCGCATGGCCGGCGGGCAAAAGGCGAACAAGTGAAATGATCGCGTTTCTCGATGGTATTCAGCTGCAATTGTTTGTGGTTGCCGCGCTGACCCTTGGTCTTGCCCCGTTTTTTCCAGAGCCCCATATCTGGGAAAAGATAAAAATGCTGCGGGCCGGCACCTTGCGCAAACCGATTGATTGGTTTGACTTATTGCTGCATAGCGCCCCGTTCATTCTGCTGTTTGCCAAGCTCTTGCGCATGGGACTTGGCGGGCCGTCCTGAGCGGAAGGGCGCCTACCGCATCCAGAAACCCGCGCGTTTGATGCGGTTGCGGATCATCTTTTCCTGGTGCGGCATGTTATTGCGATCAAACATCTGGCGGACTTTTTGCCCGCGCCCCTGATAGATCATCCGCTTGAAGGGCTCGTGGCGTTTGAGCAGTTTTTTCAACCGGTTGGGCGCGGTGATTTGTTCGAGGAATGCAATATCGCCGTCGCTGGCGCGCGCATAAAACAGCGGCATGACCCGCCAATGCCGGGTGATGGGCCCGTCAAGTCCGGCCAATTCAGGCCCGGGACGCCCCCCACCCAATCCATGCACGACCAGCGGTAAAGCCACTTGATCGAGCCAGGGATCCAGACTTTGACAGACCAAGGCCTCGGGCGCGTCATCGCGGATGGCCAGGGCGTATTCCAGGAACCGGGCGCCAAAGGCGGCGGGATCTTTGTAAAAGAACCACCCGGCGTTGAAATAGAGGTAGCGCTCCCAATGCTCGTCGGGTTGGTCCATATCCAGCGAACTTGCAAAATCCAGGCCAAACCGTTCATAAAGCGCGCCCCAGATGTCGCCATAGCCGGGGCCGTAAAGCTCGATTTTTGGCCAGGTGCCTTCGCGCATCATCGACGCAGAAGGCCGTTCAAAATCAAAATCGACCGCTGCAAAATCTCCACACACCAGCGTATCGGTGTCGAAAAACACAAACGGTTCGCCCTCGGGCAGGGTCTCAAGCCCCTCGATCTTGTTTCCATACGGATAGCTTTCGCCGAAATGGCGCGAGGTAAAAGGGCGGATTTCGGCGCCCAAACGCTGAAGCTCCTCGATCACATCTTGATCCAGGCCCCGCGCGCGCGGCCATTTTTCGCCCTCAGGAACGCCGACGATAAGCCGCCCGGCGAAATCAGGGTTGCTGGCCCGCAAAGAGGTTGCGAAAAGCAGGGCCTCGTATTGCAGGCGCCCGGGCTGGGCGATGATCAGAATATTGAATTTCTGCCGATATTTCGCCGATTCTACCATAGGGTTTTGCCTTGCCCGCTCTTTTCTGACACACTGACCCCATGGGGACGGCCGATACGCCAGCATTAACGCTTTGGAGCAAAGAAATGAAACGAAAAAACATTCTGTTGGCGGCAATTGTCGCGACCAGTGCCGCGCTTCCCCTGAAAGCCGAGCAATTCACCACCGCCGCAGAGGTGCGACCGATCCTGGAAGCGACCCGTGCCAATTGGGTTGCGGTACGGGAATATGATGGCCAGGATCTTCTGTATTTCACGCATCTGATGGCGTGGCGTTGTGGCTTGGAGGCGATTTATTACCGGGTCAATGGCGGTGATGAGTCGATTTGGCTCGGCGAAGAATGCCATGAGGGCGACACCCAGCCCAACGCGATCCTGTCGCAAAACCTGTTGCCGTTTGTCGCTTTCCCGTTGAAGTCGATCGAAACCGTTGCCGTGCGGCTGGTTTATGATGATGGCGAAGAGGCGATCGCGGATTACACCCGTCAGGCAATCATGACGCCCTAAGGCGCAGACCTGTAAATCCTGCGGCGCCGAGGCATGCTCTAAACGCCGTGGGAAAACCCGGCGATGAGCTGGCGCAACCCAAGCGCAGCGCCGACAAAGATGCCTAAAAAGGTCACAGGCGCACCGTAATACAGCAGCGAAAAGGCCGAAAGGCCCTGGCCGATGGAGCAGCCAAAAGCAATCACCGCGCCAAAGCCCATGAATACCGCGCCGCCAATCTGGCGACGCAATTCGCGCGGGTCTTCACAGGCCTCCCAGCGAAAATGGCCCTTGAACAAAGAGCCCAGAAAGGCGCCTGCCAGCACCCCAACCACGCTGCCGACGCCGAAATTCATGTCGGTCCCCGAGGCGGTCATCAGCCAGAAGATGGTGTCGCCCAATGGCGCGCTATAGGTATGGCTTTCAACCGGAATCGGGCTGAACCCATTGCTGAAAATCCAAAAGGTTCCGGCCCAACCTATGATAACGGCAAATCCCGCCATTGCTGCCCAAAACAACTCTATCGGTGATTTGGCCAATTCGCCCCCAACAAACATCGCCGCGACAAGGAGCAAACCTATCGCGGCGCCGATGCCGGCAACGCCTAGTCCGGTCAGGCGCGAAATCAGAGGCGCCAGAGAGGGCAGGGTGGTGGCCTGGACTTCCGGAAAGACCAGAACACGCAGCCATGCCAGCGGGCCGGAAATGATCACGTAGGCTGACACCCCCATGACCGCGACAATGACAAAAGACCGAAGATCGCCGCCACCAAGCCGGGCCAAAGCCCCATAGCCGCAATTCCCACTAAGGGCCATGCCATAGCCAAAAAGCAATCCGCCGATAATCGAAGCAAGTGGGTTCCAGGTCAGGCGAAGATAGACGGTCTGTGACAGGTCGAGCAGGTCAAAAGCCACCAACGTGAAGCTGCCGGCCATGGCCACGCCAATGGCCACGCCCCACATGCGCATGCGCAAGGACGAGCCGGCATAAAGGACGTCTTCAATGGCGCCCAGTGTGCAAAACCGCCCGACACGTGCGGCCAGCCCCAG
The DNA here is from genome assembly GCA_964429125.1 of uncultured Aliiroseovarius sp. GTDB lineage: Bacteria > Pseudomonadota > Alphaproteobacteria > Rhodobacterales > Rhodobacteraceae > JAAEUB01. The sequence continues at coordinate 1,283 of CAYSBG010000214.1, read as the reverse complement.
CAGAATTCCTCCTGCAAGGCCGACAAGAGCTGCCAGATTGGCATCGCTTATCCATTCAAACATGGTTTCCTCCATGTTCTTTGGGCTGGTCGGATGAAAGCCGTCTCAGGGGACGCTTTCGACATGTGGTTTCGGCTCGGGTATGGAACAGAACAAATCGTAAATGACTTCCAGAATTTGACGCGGCCTATCGTCGGACAAGGAATAGAAAATGGTCTTGCCCTCGCGCCGGGGCATGACCAGGCCTTCCAGCCTGAGGCGGGCCAATTGCTGTGACACCGCAGCTTGGCGAGCATGCAAAAGTTCCTCAAGCTCGGTCACCGATTTTTCGCCAGTGACCAGATGGCACAGAATCATCAGTCGACCTTCATGGCTTATGGCCTTGAGCAGGGCAGAGGCGTCAGAGGCGCTGGACATCATCTTGTCCAACTCCTCAGGCTCCATATCCGGACGGATCACCGGAAGGATTGATTTATCTTGCATTTCAATGGCCACAATCTACCTCGTTCCTTGGCGTGTATACATAAATATGCCGAGCGGGTAAATCCAATGTTCGGGCGCAAATCAGCGCCATTATCCCCCCACCCCGTCAAAGGCCGTCTGGTCCGTCAACAGCTTGGTCAGCATCCACCAGAAAAAGTCCTCGCCCGGATAGCCCTCGATGCGGCCAAGCTCCTGGCCGTCCTCGACCAGGACAAAAGTCGGGGTGAAATTGACTGAGCGGGTAAACGCCACCTGGCCATTGTTGGTGTCACCAATATCCATGCGCGCAAGTGGGGCAAATCGCCCCTCGGCGGTCTTTGGATAGATGTCTGCGATCTGTTCGTTCCACATTTCGCAATAGGTGCAGCCCTCCTGCTCAACCATGACAAGTTCAAGCGCAATCGCAGGAACGGTCGACAATCCATTGATAAGCAAGAAAAAAAGGCTAAGAAAACTTGCCCGTAATGTGAATAATCTGAACATCTCGACCTTGTCAGTTGACCTATTGGGTAAACAAATCATAATTTATCTATGTAACCGGATCAAGGAGCGGCGCGATGTTTGAAATTTCATATCCGGGGGCGTTGCTGGCCGGGTTTGGGGCGTTCTTTACTCCCTGCGTGCTGCCAATGGTGCCATTTTATCTGTCCTATATGGCCGGGATCTCGATGTCCGAATTGCGCGGCGAAGACGGGATTCCCCCGGGGGCGCAAAAGCGGCTGATCATATCGGCTCTGTTCTTTGCCTTTGGCGTAACCACGATTTTCGCGCTTCTCGGGCCTGGAGCGACGGCGCTGGGG
>CAYSBG010000213.1:0-4456 GCA_964429125.1 uncultured Aliiroseovarius sp. | reverse complement strand
AGCAGCGTATGGCGCCGAAACGCCACGATCACCGCCTCCTCTTCAAGGCTGAGAACCGTTGAATGCGCTTCCTTCGGCCCCATCGCTGCATCTTGCACGCGATCCCGCTTGCGCCACTTGGCAACGGTCTTGACGTTGATGCCGAGCTGCCGGCTCAACGCCGCGTTCGAAGCTTGCGCTTCTCGGGGATTGTTCCAATCACCTGCCAGCCAACGGATCGCTGTAGGAGAGCTCGGACCGCGTGCGCCCCTCTCGGGCATGCGCGCATGCCCTGCCGGTCAGTGAATCGTGGCGCTGCCGTGTAAAACTTGTCCCATAGTGTTTCCTTCTGATGATCACAGATCAATAGACCACCACACCGTGGGACTAAACAGCTAGTCTATGAACTTGTAGTCCAAGCGCGAGGTGATCTGGCCGGTATCGACATTGGCCCAATAAGCCGCGCCATCCTCGCCCCAGCACAGCATCCTGCGCCCAAGGCTGCGCCCGGTGCGCGGGTCGATAAGACGGAAATATGCCCCCTCGCTTATCACTTGGTTATACTCGACATCCCCGTTCGCATAATAAAAGGTCACACTCCCATTTTCGCTTATCATATCAGTGGAAAAATCCGCACGCCAACGCGCGCCGGTGGATAATTGCGTGCCGAAAATCGGGCTGGCCATGTACATGAAATTTGCCTCGCCAGCAAAGGGCGTGCAATAGCCCTGCGCGCGAACCGAAGTGGTTGCGGCAAGCAGGAGCGCCAGGATCAATGGTGTCTTGCGCATGTGGTGTACTCCCCAATCCTTGATACTCTACCCTGCATGGTAGCATTTTCCGCCAAAGGCGCAAAACCACGATCAGGCGTCAGCCTTTGGCGTTGTTGAACACCCCCCTGGCAGCCGACCAAACCGGCGCAATCAGCTTCTGTCCCACCGGCAAAAGCACCAGCCCCAGGGCTAGGCCAAACACCGCGTCCAGCATGGCACGCGCGCCCCATTGCACTGCCTCACGTACCTGTTCAGGCACGGATTGGGCTGCCTTCTCGGCCCAGCTTTCGATCAGATGCGCCGGTGCGCTCCAACCCAGAACCTCGGCCCCATGCAGCACGATCGAGCCCCCCACCCACAGCATCGCCGCCGTGCCCACCACCAGAAGCGCGGCCATGAAGCCGGGCATGATCGCCACCAGTCGCCGTCCCAGCCAGCGACCAAACCTGAACCGCCCGCGCCGCGCCATCAGATAGCCCAGATCGTCAGCCTTGACGATCAACGCCACCGAGCCATAGACCAGCACCGTAATTCCGACCCCAACCATGGCCAGCGTTGCCGCCGTCAGCCACAGGCTGGTCGACTCAATTGCCGCCAGGGCGATGGTCATGATCTCAGCCGACAGGATGAAATCAGTTTTGATTGCGCCCCTGATTTTTGCCTCTTCCAAATGCGCTGGATCGTCTTCCTGCGGCGTCCCTGTCCCCGTCCCCTTGCCCGGCAACAGCCAATGCGTAACCTTCTCGGCCCCCTCAAAACACAAATACGCCCCGCCCAACATCAACAACGGGGAAATCAGCCAGGGCGCGAATGCCGTCAACGCCAGGGCCAGCGGCAACAGGAACACCAGCTTGTTGCGCAGCGACCCAAGCGCGATGCGCCCGACTACCGGCAATTCCCGTTTGGCGGCCAACCCCTGAACAAATTGCGGGGTTACAGCGGTATCGTCGATCACCGCTCCGGCCGCCTTGGCCCCGGCCTTGGCCGCCTGCCCGGCGATGTCATCGACCGAAGCCGCCGCCATTTTGGCGATCGCCGCCACGTCATCCAAAAGGGCCAACAAGCCACTCATCGCCGCCTCTTTCCGTGTTTTGATCACTCTACAAGCCCCACCCTGTGACGCAAGAACAGCTCGCGGCTAATCCCTGACCTGCGGCATTGCGTCCGGGTTTTGCGCTAACATTGCCCCGATCCCCGAGTGTTTACGCTAACACCTTGCGAAATAAACAAATTTTTAATTGGCCCTAAATTTAGCCCCCCCTATACCGGGTCCAAGTTCACATAGGCATGTCTGCACGCTCGCAGATTCTTCGAGGGGGAATACCATGACAATCAACATCGGCATCAACGGATTTGGCCGGATTGGCCGCTGCACCTTGTCGCAAATCGCCGCTTCCGGGCGCAATGACCTGAAGGTGGTCAAGGTCAACGCCACCGGCCCGATCGAAAGCGCAGCCCACCTGATCCGCTATGACAGCGTACATGGCCGCTTTCCCAACGAAGTCCGCGTTGCCAATGGCACCATGGACCTTGGACCCGGCCCGATGGAGATGTTTTCGACCTATGACCCGCAGGAACTCGACTGGGAAGGCTGCGATGTTGTGCTGGAATGCACCGGCAAATTCAATGACGGCGAAAAGGCCCGCGTGCACCTTGAACGTGGCGCCGGCAAGGTGCTGATCTCGGCCCCGGCCAAGAATGTCGACAAGACCATCGTTTTCGGCGTCAACTCGGACGAACTGGAAGCCAGCCATCGCATGGTCTCCAACGGGTCCTGCACCACCAACGGTCTGGCGCCGCTGGCCAAGGTTCTGAACGACGCCGTTGGGATCGAGCGCGGCATCATGACCACCATTCATTCCTACACCGGCGACCAGCCGACACTGGACCGGCGCCACAATGACCTGTATCGGGCCCGGGCTGCCGCCATGGCGGTCATTCCCACGTCAACCGGCGCCGCCAAGGCGATTGCCGAGGTGCTGCCGGAACTGGCGGGCAAGCTGGACGGCACCGCGCTGCGCGTTCCTACCCCGAATGTTTCGGCCATCGACCTGGTATTTGAGGCCGGCAAGGACGTCACCGTCGAGGACATCAACGAAATCGTGCGCGAGGCCGCTGCCGGCCCCATGGGGCATGTTCTGGGCTATGACCCCGAGCCAAAGGTGTCGATCGACTTCAACCACACCGAGCAAAGCTCGATTTTCGCCCCGGACCAGACCAAGGTGATCGGCGGGCGCACGGTGCGGGTCATGGCATGGTATGACAACGAATGGGGCTTCTCTTCGCGCATGGCCGATGTGGCCGCGGCGATGGGGCGGCTTGGCTGAATACGCTCACCAGCGCGAGCAAAGTAAACCCCGGTGCCTGGCGCCGGGGTTTTTTGCTTGCCAGTGGGCATCCTGACAGGCAAAAAAGGCGCATTCGGAGATCTACCAGTGACCAACAGAATTGCCATTGGCCTTGGCCTGTTCATCCTCGGCATATTTGCCGCCGACCAAATGTGGTTTGGCGGAACCTTGCCGGTGTTTCTTGGTAAAAAGTTTTTCGCCTTGTCCGAGTATATCGCTTTTTGGCGGTAATACCTGCACACAATTGCATACGAAATGCTTGACCTTTGATGCCAAATCCCCATGTTAGCGATAACAATTGCCGGACTCGCCAGCGAGTCGTCATCGTGAGGACCTGATATGACAACCAAAGTAGCCATTAACGGATTCGGCCGGATCGGTCGGCTGATTCTACGTGCGGTCCATGAATTGGGACGTGACGATATCGAAGTCGTGGCAATCAACGACCTGGCGCCCATAAAAAGCGCGGCGCATTTGTTTGAATTTGACTCTGTACATGGGCGGTTCAAAAATCATGTCACCCATACCGACAACACCATCGACATCGGCTATGGCGCGATTCCTTACACGAACGAACGTGACCCGGCCAAGCTGCCATGGGCGGGCGTGGATATCGTTCTGGAATGTACCGGGGTTTTCAAAGGCGACCGGGCGCTGGTTCACCTGCAAAACGGCGCCAAACGGGTCCTGGTCTCGGCCCCCTCCTCGGGCGCGGACAAGACCATCGTCTACGGCGTCAACCACGGCTTGCTTACGGGCAAGGACGTGCATGTCTCCAACGCCTCCTGCACCACGAATTGCCTGGCGCCCGTACTTAAGGTTCTGCATGAAAAGGTTGGCATAAACAAAGGCTTCATGACCACGGTTCATGCTTATACAGGCAGCCAGCCTGTGCTGGACGCCGACCAGAAAGACCTGCACCGCGCCAGAGCTGCCGCCTTGTCGATGATCCCCACATCCACCGGCGCCACCAAAGCGGTCGCATTGGTCCTACCAGAACTTGACGGCAAACTCGGCGGCGTGGCCATTCGCGTGCCGACGCCTAATGTTTCCTGCGTTGACCTGACGTTCGAGGCCAGCCGGGACACCTCTGTGAACGAGATCAACGACGCCATCCGCGCCGCCGCCGAAGGCCCCTTGAAAGGCGTGCTGGCGCTCACCGACAAGCCGCTGGTCTCGGTCGATTTCAACCATGACCCGGCCTCCTCCACCTTCGCCACCGATCAAACCCATGTGGTCGGCGGCAATATGGTGCGAATCCTGACCTGGTATGACAACGAATGGGGCTTCACCTGTCGCATGTTGGACACCGCACGCGAAATCGCCAAATACCTGTAAATACGGCGCTGCTCAGGA
>CAYSBG010000212.1:0-4474 GCA_964429125.1 uncultured Aliiroseovarius sp. | reverse complement strand
TGGCAAAAACCGTGCCGGTTTCGTCGGTCTTTTCCAGCTCCAGCCGCCCGCCATGGCCGCGCACCAATTCCGCGGCAATCGCCAGCCCCAACCCCGAACCTCCCTTGCGGGTCGTCCCGGCAAAGGGTTGAAACAGAACCTCTTGGGCCTTTCTTGGCAATCCCGGCCCGGTATCGGCAACACGGATGATCCACTCGCCCTCATCCTCGCGGGAGGTGATCGAGATTTCGCCCTCGCCGCCAGTGGCGATAATCGCCTGACGCGCATTGCGTACCAGGTTGGACAGGACGCGGTACAGCTGCTCCGGGTCGGCGCGCACCAGCATCCCGGCGGGAATATCAACGCCATAGGAAATCGCCTCGGTACCCGCCGTCAGGCGCTCGCTGTCAAAAACCTCCTCGGCGACATCCGCCAAAACCACACGGGTCAGCGATGGCGCCGGCTCCTCGGCCTTGCCAAAGGCGAGCGTGCTCTCACACAGGTTAACCGCGCGCGAAATGGACCCGACCAGCTTGGGCGCCGCACGCTGCACGCCGGGATCGTCGCTCATCTCCATCCGGTCGGCAAACAATTGCGCCGTGGTCAGGATATTGCGCAGATCGTGGCTGATCCGCGCCACCGCCCCGCCCAGCTGTGCCAAACGATCCTTCTGTTTGAGCGCACCGGACAATTCGGTCTGCAGGTCATGGAGCGCCTCCTCAGCTTCGCGAAGCTCGCTAACGCCGGCAGAGGGCCTGATGATCCGCCGCGCATCCTCCGGGGCCTCGGCGTAGGACAGCATATGCCCGACCACGTTCTTGATCGGCCGCACCATCAGGCGACGCACTGCCATAAACAACAGCAATGCGGTGAACACCGAAATCACCGCCGACAGCACCAGGATGTTCAGCCCGTAGTCGACCATCGCCTGATGCAACGCGGCGGTCTCCATGGTGACTTCGATCAGATCCCCCCCCATACGCACCGGGCGGCCAATGACACGTATGATTTCATTCTCGCGCGTCAGCAAGCGGCGCATTGCATCGCGCATCAGGGTGATCGGGGTTTGATCGCGCAGATCAATGGTCATGTTGATCATATGCGGGATCGGCGAAGACAGCATCAGCTCGCTGGCCTCGTCCCGACGCAGGGCGACGTTGAACACCCCGGCATTTTCCAAAAGCTCTTGTTCCAGCTTGGGGGAAATCATGTCATCGGCCAACAAGGCCAGCGAAGCAATCTGCGCACTCTCCAACCGGTCAATCAGATAATCCGCGCGAAAGCGGGCGACCGAAGGCACAAAGATGAGGATCTCTGCCAGCATCACGAAGGCAGCTGTCAGGATCAAGAACCGGCCTGATAGTGAATTCAGCACTTTTTGCCCCTATTATTCCCGTTCACGGGACGAATTTTTGCACAAATCCCACAATCTTCTTTACGCGCGCGCTCTCAAAAAGGCGTGGCGTGAAATATGCCCCCGCAACCCGCTTGTTGATCTCGCCCAGCGTCGGATAAGGCGCGACCATGGCTGCAACATGGGACATCTTGAGCCGATTTGCCAGTACCAGCGCCCAGAGATTTATCAGCTCCCCGGCGCCAGGGCCAACAATCGACACGCCAACCGGGCGCCCCCTGACCACCATGGCCTTGATCATCCCGGCGCTCTGGCCGGTGGCAATGGCCCGGTCGTTGCCGGCAAAATCGAACCGCACCACCTCAAGCCGGTCGCCATGCGCAGCGCGTGCCTGATCCTCGGTCAGGCCAACCTGGGCCAGCTCCGGCGCGGTATAGGTGGCCCAGGGTATATGCGCCGTCTTGGCCCTGGACGGCAAGCCAAACAACATCGAGCGAATGATCACCCCCGCATGATAGCCCGCCACATGGGTGAATTGCAGCCCGCCTGCCACATCGCCAATCGCATAAACCTTGCGGTTGCTCGTGCGCAAGGATGCATCAACCTTGATACCGGTACGGGTCGGCTCGATCCCCGCCGCCTCAAGGTTCAGGCGCGCAGTATTGGCCTTGCGCCCCACCGCCATCAACAGATGCGTGCCCTTGAACACCCGTCCGTCCCTGGCCTCAACCTCAATCGCGCCGGCCTTACCGCGTATCTCGGCGGCCAACGCATCCTCTTCGATGGTGATGCCACGGGCCCGCTGCGCCTCCAGCACCAATGCGGCAAATTCCGGGTCGTCCTTGCCCATGGCCTTCATGCCCTCGATCACCGTAACCTCGCAGCCCAACGCCCTGTGCGCCTCGGCCATTTCCATGCCGATCGGGCCGCCGCCAACTATCAGCAGGTGGTCCGGTGTCTTCTTCAGGGTGAAAATGCTTTCGTTGGTTTCATATGGCACGTTCTCCAGCCCCGGAATCGGCGGCACGAACGGCGAGGATCCGGTGGCGATAACAAAACGGCGCGCCCGGATACGGCTTGCCCCGGCCTCGACCACATCGCGGGCAACAAAGACGCCATAGTCGCGGATTACCCGCACGCCGAAACCCTCAAAGCGCTCCACCGAGTCATGGGGCTCAATGGTGGCGATGGTCGCGGCAACATGGTCATGCGCCGCTTTCCAGCTCATCCCGACCCGCCCCGCATGCAGCAGCGCCTTGGACGGCACAAAGCCGTAGTTCAGGCAATCGCCGCCCATCTTGTGCCCCTCAAGCAGCACCACGCGCGCGCCCATCTGCGCCGCACCGGCGGCAACCGACAGCCCGCCCGAGCCGCCACCGATCACGCAAATGTCGGTTTCGATCTGTTCCACCTGGCTCATGTGAGGCTTCCTTTTCTGAAATACTTGATCCCCATCGGCAACGCCGCCAATGCACAAAGGCCGAGGATCGGCAATAAAATCTGCGGCTCGAATATGATGCCCAGGTTGGGGCTTTCGCCACGGGCAAACACCTCGCCCAGCCCGGCGCCGACCGAGGTATAGACGATGCTGCCAGGGATAATGCCCAAAAACGTGGTCAGAACAAAGCGATACAGCGGCACGCCAACAAAGGCCGGGATCAGGTTGGCGATGAAAAACGGCACCGCCGGAACCAGGCGAATGATAAACAGAACCGACCATTGGTTTTCGTCGATCCCGTCCTTGATTGCCTTGATGGCACCGTCAGAGCCTTCCATTTTTGCCGCCAGGCGCTCGCCCAACCCCCAACGCGCCGCAAGGAAAAGGACCGTCGCGCCAATCGTTGCGCCAGTGACATTGAACAACGCCCCAGGAAACAATCCAAACAAAAATCCCCCGGTCAACGTGGCAATGGTGGCGCCTGGCAGCGAGAAGGCCACGATAACCACATAGGCGCCGAGGAACCCCGCCACTGCCAAAACATAATGTGCATCCCGCAAGGCAAGCAACGCCTCGCGGTTTTCCGCCAGGGCCTGAAAGCTCAGATAGTCGCGCAAGGTAACGGCACCGACCAGCGCAACAACAACAATGCCAATGAGCGGCAGGCGCTTGAGCAGCGGATGCGCCGGAGAGGAAGTGTGATCTGTCATGAAGGCCTCTGGTGACTGGTAGGTTCAACATGAACGCTCGCCTGCGGTTTTCCCAGCCCCATCACGGGCGCTTGATGGGCAGTGAGGGAAAAACCGCGCAAAGCCCGACTTCTGAAACATTGTGACCGGCAAAAGCCGCGTTTTGTTGCAAGAGACGTTTGACTTGGCCCCCATTGCTGCCTATAGGCAGGTCTCGGATATTTTCATGGCGGCGAATCCACGCGATTCTGCCGCCTAGACGGAGACGGGCGATGAAACGCACATTTCAACCTTCCAACCTGGTGCGCAAGCGGCGCCACGGGTTTCGCGCACGCATGGCTTCCAAGGCCGGGCGCAAGATTCTGAACGCGCGCCGCGCCAAGGGCCGCAAGAATCTGAGCGCATAAGCGCGCTCGCGATGTCACACAAAACAGAGCCGCCGGAGGCCCCCGCGCAAGCAGGGAAATCGACTCCGGCGGTTTCTGTGCGTTTGCAGGGCCTGAAAAAACGTGCCGACTTCCTGGCCGCCGCCCGGGCGCACAAACAGGTAACGCCGGGTTTTGTCCTGCAAGCCCGCGCTCGCGACCAGGCCCCGTTGATGCGCGTCGGCTTTACTGCCTCCAAAAAGGTCGGCAACGCCGTCGCCCGCAACCGGGCCAAACGCCGCCTGCGTGCTTTGGCCCGCGAAATCCTCCCTGCATCCGGCCAACCCGGCTGGGATTATGTGCTGATCGCCCGCAAAGGCGAAACCGCCAGCCGCTCTTTTGCCGATCTCTGCAAAGACCTGACCAAAGCCCTCGCGCGTCAGCACCTGTGAAAGCTTCTTTCATCTTTCGAAAAATACTCCACGGGGGTCCGGGGGTGTGAAACCCCCGGCATAACGGCGGGTCCGGGGGTGTGAAACCCCCGGCATAACGGCGGGTCCGGGGGGGGTGAAACCCCCGGCGTGGCCTAGAGCGTGTCGCGCCTGATCAGATTCGAGTATTCGGCTGGCGGGGCGAGGCAGCGTTTGCG
>CAYSBG010000211.1:0-4490 GCA_964429125.1 uncultured Aliiroseovarius sp. | reverse complement strand
CATGAAACCGAGATTGAGCCAGCGTTGCGCGCCCTTGCCGATGTCGCCGACCAGTTCGACCAGCACCAGAAGCCCCAGCGCAGTCAGATAGGCCAGCCCCGAGACCGAGCGCCAGAACCAGATCGGAATCAGTCCAACAGTGAACATCACCGCCATGCCCAAGGCGAATCGCTGCATCTGTGGTGTCACCCACGGCTCGAACGACCCACCCGCGACGGAATAGAGCATGAGAAAGCCTACAGAAGCGACGGCAGTTAACAAGAGGACCAGGAACCAATTGAAATACAGGATTTTGCGAAAGCCCGTTGGCGTGAACTTCACGTTATACTCAAGAAAACTCATGCGCGCCCCCTTCCCTGGGTTGGCTCAATCGGCGCACGTAACTGCAGCTGGCTGAAGCGTTCGCGTATCTGGCGGCGTTGCGAAGACGGATAGGCGCTTAACGGAGGCAATTCGCCGTAAAGGGCAAACAACATGATATCGCGTGCTATCGGCGCCGCGGCGGTCGAGCCACCGCCTCCATGCTCGGCCACGACCGACACCGAATATTTCGGCGCGTCATATGGCGCGTATGAGACGAAAAGCGCATGATCGCGCCGCTCCCACGGCAGGTCGCGGTTGCGGGTGACGCCAGCGGCGCGTTCGGCGGCACTGATGTTGCGGACCTGGGAGGTACCGGTCTTGCCCGCGAGTTTCTTGTCGTCGTCGACGATTTTCGAGCGCCCCGCGGTGGCTCGTTGGCCATATACGACCTCGTACATGCCGCGGCGCACGACGCTTAGATGCTCGGGATCAATATCCAGCAAAGGCGCTTCTTCCAGCGGCACTTCGACACCATTATAGGAGCGAACGAGCCGCGGCTGCACAGCCCGCCCCGAAGCAATACGAGCGGTCATGACAGCCAGTTGCAAGGGCGAAGCCAGCACATAGCCTTGGCCAATTCCGGCATTGATTGTATCGCCGATCAGCCAATCGGCCTGGCGATGCTTCAGTTTCCAGGCCTTGGTCGGCGCCAACCCCGCCGCCACCCCGGAAATCGGCAGATCGTGTTTGTAGCCCAGACCCAGCTTTTCGGCCATGGCGCTGATTTTCTCGATCCCGACCCGCTGGGCGATTTCGTAGTAATAAACGTCACAGCTTTCACGCAGGGATTTGATCATGTCGACCTTGCCGTGCCCGCCACGCCGCCAACAATGAAACCGGCGTCCGGCAGTTTCGATATAGCCGGTGCAGGTGATCCGCTCTTTGCTGTCTATCACGCCTTCGGCCAATGCGGCCAAGGCAACGACCATTTTGAAGGTCGACCCTGGCGGATAGGTGCCCTGGGCGGCCTTGTTGGCCAGCGGTCGATAGGGGTTGTCCAGCAGCGCTTTGTAATCCTTGGAGGATATGCCATGGATAAACTTGTTGGGGTCAAACGAGGGCGCCGAGCCGATCGCCATCAAATCGCCACTCTGGACATCCATCACCACCGCAGAAGCGCTTTCTTCATCCAGCGCCAGGCGCGCCTGAACGAAATTCTGCAAAGCCTGATCAACGCTCAACTGAACATTCTTGCCCGGCTCGCCCTCTTTGCGGTTAAGTTCGCGCATTACCCGACCAACGGCGTTAACCTCGATCTGGCGGGTACCCGCAGAGCCGCGCAACGCCCGTTCAAGCCGGCCTTCGACCCCGGATTTACCGATTTGGAAACGCGGGATTTGTAACAGCGGGTCTTTGTCATCCAACCGTTGCAAATCGTAATCCGACACCGGCCCGACATAGCCAAGGATATGGGCGAAATCCTCTTGCAGCGGGTAAATCCGGCTCAGTCCGACATCCGGTGAAATTCCGGGCAGGATCGGCGCATTGACCGCGACGCGCGCCACTTCCTCCCAGGTCACCCGGTCGGCAATGGAGACCGGCACGAATGCCGAGCGGCGCTTCATCTCCTTGATCGCCTGCGCCGTCTTCTCCGGGTCAAGCACGACCAGCGTCGCCAACTTGGCCACGGCCTCGTCTATGTCGCCGGCATCCTCGCGCACCATGACAATGCGGTAATTCTGCTCGTTACCGGCCAGCAGAACCCCCCGTCGGTCATAGATCAGCCCACGTGCCGGGGGCAGAAGGCGGATGTTGATGCGGTTTTCGTCGGCCAACAGCCTGTATTTGTCCGCCTCGTCCACCTGCAAAAACCGCATTCTTGCCGCCAGGGCGCCTACCACGGCAATTTGCAGCCCCCCTGCCATCAGCGTCCGGCGCGATACCACACGGCTGCTTTTGATTGTATCTGCGGGGGTGCGTTTCACAGGCCTGACCTCAGCGCATCTGCTTCGCCGGGCATGATATGGCGCACCCGGAATACCAGCACTGAAATCCCAGCGACCAAAGGATAGATTGCCGCGCTCATCAGGAACCGCAGGACCTGTTTGCCAAAGCTGACCTGTTCAACCAGAAACACCGACAGGATGAGCCGCTCGGCCAGCAGAATTGCTGCCATCACCCCGACAACCATAGCCCATTCGACCAAGTAAGGCCGATCCCTGTTGCCCGAGCGTTGGCGAAGGAATTCCACCCCGAGCACCACCAAGGCCGCGCGTAAACCGGGTGGGTTTTGAAACAGCATGTCGACCAGAAAAAACAATGCGGCCACCAAAAATGCCGGGACATATTCCGGCCGACGCATCACCCAGGCAAAAACCAGCACCAGCATCAGGTCGGGGCCGGGAAAAGCAGCGGGCAGGGTGGACAGGGGCAACATGAGTGCAAATGTAATCATCCCGATCAGCAGAACAAGCAGTGCCCGGTAAAACCACAGCCGGAGTGTTCGCGGGTCGATCATTCGCTGGCCTCTGCTGCTGGATCCTCTGTGGATACGGTTGCCTCTTCTGCCGGCAAGGGGCTTGGCAAGACCGCCGGTGCGATCAGCGCACCCGGGTCAACGATGCGCTCCGCTGTATGGCTGCGCAGGACGCGCAGGAATTCAAGCCGCCCGTAATCTGCGGCCAGACGCACACGAAAACGCCGGTCAGCCCCCTGGACGACATGGCCAACCAACAGGCCGGGCGGGAACACCCCACCATCGCCCGAGCTGACAATGCGGTCGCCAGCGCGCACCTTGTCCGGACTTTCGATGAACTCCAGAAGCGGAATTGAGCTATTTTCGCCGGTCATCAGCGCCCCTTGGCCAGAGGGCTGAATTGTCACCGGAATACGGCTATTGCTGTCGGTCAGCAGGATCACCCGGCTGGTCTGATCCCCAACCCCGGCAATGCGCCCGACCAGCCCCAGCCCATCGGTTGCCGCCCAGCCATCCAAAATCCCGTCACGCGCGCCAATATTCAGGATCACCGACTGGCGAAACGGCGAGCCGCTATCGGCCAGCACCACGCCGGTGACATAGGAAAGCCGCGCGTCCAGCCGCACATTGTTCAGATCGAGCAGCTTGGCGTTTTCCTGCTCCAGTTGCAATGCCGCCTCTTTCCACGCCTTCATCTGGCGCAGCTCGCGTTTCAGCTCCTGGTTCTGCTCATAAATGCGGTTGTAGGACTGGAAGTTCTCAAACATCCCAACAACCTTGGTTACCGGCACCAAAGCCCAGTCAAAACTCGGCATGACCCGGTCAACCAGTTGGGCACGGAACCGCTCGACCCGTGGGCTGTCAATGCGCCACAGCAAGAATACGGCAAACATGAACACGACCATGAAACCGATCAGGATGCGCCTGATCGGGCGGGTATATTCCTCGCCTTTGCTCCGTTCATTCGCCACCTGGTTCCCCCGCAAAGGGCGCTATGGCCCGCCTGCAAGCCTTCCGGGCTTAGCTGTCATAGTCGATAACATGGCGTAGTTGCTTTTCATATTCCAGCGCTTTGCCGGTGCCCAGCGCAACACAATGCAGTGATTCATCGGCCACCGAAATCGCCAGTCCGGTCTGTTCTCGCAGGGCCAGGTCCAGCTCGCCCAAAAGCGCGCCGCCGCCGGTAAGCATCACGCCGCGATCAACGATGTCGGCGGCCAAGTCCGGCGGCGTGGTTTCCAGCGCAGTCATCACCGCTTCGCAAATCTGCTGCACCGGCTCGGCCAGCGCCTCGGCCACCTGGGCCTGGGTGATCTCGGTTTCCTTGGGAATACCCGAAAGCAGGTCGCGCCCGCGGATCATCATTGCCGAGCCGCGTCCGTCATCGGGCATCCGCGCAGTGCCGATCGAGGTTTTCACCCGCTCGGCGGTGGTTTCGCCGACCAGCATGTTTTGCTGACGGCGCAGATAATTTACAATGGCTTCGTCCATCCGGTCGCCACCAACGCGCACGCTTCGGGCATAAACGATGTCACCCAGCGACAGCACCGCCACCTCGGTCGTACCACCGCCGATATCGACCACCATGTTGCCGGTCGGATCTGTGATTGGCATGCCGGCGCCAATCGCTGCCGCAATCGGCTCGGCAATCAACCCGGCGCGCCGCGCGCCTGCGGACAGAACTGACTGGCGAATTGCGCGTTTTTCCACC
>CAYSBG010000210.1:0-4494 GCA_964429125.1 uncultured Aliiroseovarius sp. | reverse complement strand
CGTTGCCCCCGCCCCCCTTGCGGGGGGTGGCCGTTGCCGGGAAAATGCCCACCCCCCCCCGGCCACCAACCGCACCCTCTATACCGACGCCGACCCGATGGAAGACGCCACCTTTCCGGTCAAGATCGACACCTTGCGCGAAATCGACGCCTTCGCCCGCGCATTGGACAAACGCGTGGTCCAGGTCACCGCCATGCTGCGCGCCAATCTGCAAGAGGTGCATATCCTGCGCCCGGACGGGGCCCGGGTCAGCGACACACGGCCAATGGCCCAGCTCTACCTCTCGGTGGTCGTCGAAAAGTACGGGCGGCGCGAAACCGGCTCTCATGGCAGCGGCGGGCGGGTCGGCCTGACCGGGCTGCTTGACCCGGCGCATTGGCAGGCCAGCCTGCGCGAAGCCCTGCGCATCGCGCTCGTCAACCTGCAAGCGGTGCCCGCCCCGGCCGGGCAAATGGACGTGGTGCTTGGCGCCGGCTGGCCCGGCATCATGCTGCACGAGGCCGTGGGCCATGGGCTTGAGGGCGACTTCAACCGCAAGGGCACCTCGGCATTTTCCGGGCTGATCGGCCAGCAGGTCGCCGCCCGCGGCGTCACCGTAGTCGATGACGGCACCATCCCCGACCGGCGCGGCAGCCTGACTGTCGACGACGAAGGCACGCCCAGCGCCCGCAATGTGCTGATCGAGGACGGGGTGCTGGTCGGCTACATGCAGGACCGCCAGAATGCCCGGCTGATGGGGGTCGCCCCCACCGGCAACGGCCGGCGCCAATCCTACGCCCACGCCCCCATGCCGCGCATGACCAACACCATCATGGAGGGTGGCAGCGCCACGCGCGAGGACGTGCTGGCCGAGCTCAAGGACGGCATCTATGCGGTCGGCTTTTCCGGCGGCCAGGTCGACATCACCAACGGCAAATTCGTTTTCTCCTGCACCGAGGCCTACCGGGTGCAAAACGGCAAGATCGGCGCGCCGGTCAATGGCGCCACCCTGATCGGCGACGGACCCAACGCCATGAAACAGGTGCGTGCCATCGCTGATGACATGGAAATGGACCCCGGCATCGGCTCCTGCGGCAAGGCCGGGCAAAGCGTACCGGTCGGCGTCGGCCAGCCAACGCTGCTGATTGGCGGCCTGACCGTGGGCGGCGCCGGTTAAGCGGACTGGCGCCGCCGGCCACTCAGACCGGCGCAAACGCAGTCAGGCGTCCCGCGTTCACTGTGAGGCGCGCCTTGAACCCGTGGTATCCGTCTTGATCAAGCCCTGTTTCTCTCCCATTTTCGATCCTCACGCATCAGTGCGCTCAGGGCAAACTTGCCTGGTTTTCCCGCCGCATCAAGAGCTGCGTATTTGCTCTTGAGATCGGGGTTGAAGCGCATGGAGACAAGAGCCAGCATAGAGAGATAATCACGCAACAATTTGCGCCCGCCCTGGATAAAGGATTTGCCCCGCCACTGCCCTGATTGCCGTGTCACGGGGGCAAGTCCTGCAAGGCTGACGACCTGTTTTGTTGAGGGTTCCGAGTTCGGGCATTTCGGTCCTTGTCCAGAGCCAGGCGGGCGACATGCAACTCTTTGAGATCACCTGATTTGTTGCTGAACTGGACGGCAACACCGTCGCTCAGCCGGCGCACATCCAAAGTTGCGTTCGAAATATCAATGCCGATAGTAATCTCTGCATTTTATCCGTGTCCTATGCTTGTCATGCGAGCCTTGTCCCTCGCGTATCCGTGCAGGCCTCATGGAAAAGACGGCGACTGATCAAACTCTCAAACGGTCCGCAAAGACCAAGCACATTACGATCCAGCCGCCGCCACTGGCCGGAATAAATGAAGTGCCGGTCAGTGGCTTCCTTTTCGCATGGGAGCCTGGGGATGTCTTAAGCCAAACATAATCGTGAAAAAATGTTGAACTTTCATGAAAATGACCCTCGAAATTTTTTTCACGTTGCGCCCCGTAAAGTTCAAACTTTCCCTTTTCCCGGCATTTTCTCTCCGGCATTTTCGGCGCCTTCGCGTCCGCACAGGGCATAGCGCACAGGTTGAAAGCCCGCCGATTATCTTTGCCAGATTGCCGTCAGCCGCATGCCGCTGTGGCACCCAAAAACCGAGTGATCAGAACATGCCAGGGTTCTTCTCGACCGGCGCCCGGTCAGCATCCGTGGCGGGTTCGTTTGCTTTTCAATCACGATTTCACGATCTATCTCACTGAAAACACTATAAAATTTAAGAAAATTGGAAAAACTTGTCGGTGTTCAGGGATTATTAACCATTCGAGCAGTAGAGTTAATGGGCAAGAGACGGAGTCGAGGCAGCACAGTGGAATTATTCCCTTCCCCCCACCCCCTCACCCCACCCAAAAGTGCGGAAGATGCGCTTGCCTGGCTCCGGCTCTTGCGCTCACGCCGGGTTGGCGTAACCACGTTTTTCCGCCTGATGGCCGAACATGGCACCGCTCAGGCCGCGCTTGAGGCGCTCCCGGACGTCGCTCGCGCCGCCGGCGTGAAAACCTACGCCCCCTGCCCCCGCGCCGTTGCCGAAGACGAAATGAAACGCGGCCGTTTCGCCGGCGCCACACTCATCGCTTTCGGCTCAAAATCCTACCCCCCGGCGCTCGCCACCATCCCAGACCCGCCGCCCTTGCTCTGGGCGATCGGCGATATCGCCCTGGCGCATCGTCCGGTCGTTGCTTTGGTCGGCGCACGCAATGCCTCGTCGCTGGGCACGCGCATGGCCCATAAACTGGCGGCGGACCTGGCCGAGGAAGGGCAGGTTATCGTCTCGGGCCTGGCCCGTGGGGTCGACACTGCCGCCCACAAAGCCGCGCTGGAAACCGGCACCATTGCCGTAATGGCCGGCGGTGTTGATGTGATTTATCCCCGTGAAAACACCGTGTTAGGCGAAGAGATCGGCGAACGCGGCCTGCGCCTGTCCGAACAACCCATGGGCACCAGCCCGCAAGCGCGCCACTTTCCCCGCCGCAACCGCATTGTTTCAGGCCTTGCCCGCGCGGTGGTCGTGGTTGAGGCCGCCGCCAAATCCGGCAGCCAGATCACCGCCCGTTGTGCGCTGGAGCAGGGCCGCGAAGTGCTCGCCGTTCCCGGCCACCCGTTTGACGCCCGCGCCTCGGGCTGCAACATGCTGATCCGCGATGGTGCTGCCCTTGTGCGCGGCGCGCGCGACGTGATCGAAGCGCTGGAGGCCGCCCCTGCCATGCAAAGGGATCCGCCCGAGCCAACCACCCAACCGACAACCCAACCGGCGCTCCCCCTGCCACCGCCTGCAGAAACCCGCAGCAAGGAAGAAACCCGCGCCCTGCACCAAAGCATTCTGGAGCGGCTCGGCCCAAGCCCGCTGGGCGAGGACCAATTGATCCGTGACCTAGCCCTGCCGGCGGCGGCAATCACCCCGGAATTGGTCCTGCTGGAAATGGAAGGCCGGATCGCCCGCCAACCCGGCGGTGTCCTGACCCTTGTCGAATACGAAAACACGCCTTGAACCCGCGCCCACTACCCCCATGCTTGCGCTGCAGCGCAGCACCGCTATAAACGCAGCCAAGTGTAACGCTATGGGGGGCATGCGTGTGGCTCAATTCAACAAGATCCTGATCGCCAACCGGGGCGAAATCGCAATCCGCGTGATGCGCGCGGCGAACGAGTTGGGCAAACGCACCGTCGCCATTTATGCTGAAGAGGACAAGCTTAGCCTGCACCGGTTCAAGGCCGACGAGGCCTATCAGATCGGCGCCGGAATGGGCCCGGTCGCCGCCTATCTTTCGATCGACGAAGTGATCCGCGTGGCCAAAGCCTCGGGCGCCGACGCGATCCACCCGGGCTATGGCCTGCTGAGCGAAAACCCCGAATTTGTCGATGCCTGCGAAGCCGCCGGAATTACCTTTATCGGGCCGCGTGCCGCAACCATGCGCGCCCTTGGCGACAAGGCCAGCGCCCGCCAGGTTGCGATCCAGGCTGGCGTCCCGGTTGTACCCGCCACCGATGTCCTGGGCACGGACATGGATGTCATCCGCGCTGAGGCCGAGGCGGTTGGGTACCCGCTGATGCTCAAGGCCAGCTGGGGTGGCGGCGGGCGCGGCATGCGCGCCATTCACGGCCCCGAGGCGTTGGAGGAAAAGGTGCTGGAGGGCCGACGCGAGGCCGAAGCCGCCTTTGGCAACGGCGCGGGTTATCTGGAAAAGATGATCACCCGCGCCCGCCACGTCGAGGTGCAGATACTTGGCGACAGCCACGGCGAAATTTACCACCTGTTTGAGCGCGACTGCTCGGTTCAGCGGCGCAATCAAAAAGTGGTCGAGCGCGCACCTGCCCCCTATCTGAACCAGGCGCAGCGGGCGGAAATATGCGCCCTTGGCCGCAAAATCTGCCAGCATGTGAAGTATCAGAATGCCGGCACGGTCGAATTCCTGATGGACATGGACAGCGGCGAATTCTACTTCATCGAAGTGAACGCGAGGATTCAAGTCGAACATCCGGTCAGCGAA
>CAYSBG010000209.1:0-4499 GCA_964429125.1 uncultured Aliiroseovarius sp. | reverse complement strand
AGCACAAAGATCCTGGCGCTCACCGACGCGCTCGGAAATCTGGTGCGGTTCGTGCTTCTGCCCGGAAATCGTTACGACACAATCGGGGTCGAGCCGCTGATCCGGGGGCTGAAGTTTGACGCTCTTCTGGCTGACAAGGCGTTTGATGCCAACTGGATCATCGACGAGATGAACGAGCGCGGAGCGTTGGTCTGTATCTCGCAGCGCCCACAGCGCAAGGAGCCGCTGAAAATTGACGAGGTGATGTACGGATGGCGGCATCTGGTAGAGAATTTCTTCTGTAATCTGAAAGACTTCCGCCGTATCGCCATGCGTTCGGACAAGACAGACACCAGCTTTGCAGCTATGATCCATGCTTGTGCTGCGTTGATTAACAGCCGGTGAATCTCAACAAACCCTAGGGCATAGAGGAACCCGCGATGGGCGGCAGAAAGCCGGCAAAGTGACCGCGCGGGTCAGGGTGAGGGCTCGATTCCCGAAAGATCAGCCACGTGAATTTGCAAGCATTGCAAACAGAGACACCTCCGAACTGGATCACCACAACCCGGAGGTGTTCAAACCAGTTGCACGATAAGAAAAAACCGGGGCACCAGGTCCCGGTTTTCGTGTTCAGGCTTCGATGTCTTCGTCTGCGTCTTCGCGCCGGTACTCGGTATCATATTCGCGCGGCGGGCGACCGATGACGTCCTTGAGCTCATCAAGCTCGATGAAGTTATCGGCTTGGCGGCGAAGATCGTCCGCGATCATTGGCGGCTGGCTGCGGATGGTGGAAACCACCGATACCCGAACGCCTTTACGCTGGACCGCTGCAACCAGGGGGCGAAAATCTCCGTCCCCCGAGAACAGCACCATATGGTCCAAATGGTCTGCCAATTCCAGCGCGTCCACAGCCAGTTCGATGTCCATGTTGCCTTTGACTTTGCGCCGGCCCATGGAATCCGTGTATTCCTTGGCCGGTTTTGTGACCATTGAAAAGCCGTTATAATGGAGCCAGTCGACCAGCGGGCGGATGGGCGAATAGTCGTCGTTTTCGAGCAGCGCTGTATAATAAAAGGCCCGCAAGAGCTTGCCGCGCCGCATGAATTCCTGGCGAAGAAGCTTGTAATCAATGTCGAAGCCAAGAGATTTGGCGGCGGCATATAGATTTGAGCCGTCGATGAACAGCGCCAGCCGTTCGTCTTTATAGAACATAATTTTTTCCTTTTCGAACTTTGCCGTCGACGCTTTCCGTGAGTGGTGTTTAAATCGGGGCGCCGGCGAAGCCTGGGACAATGTAGGAATTATAGCACATGCTGCAAGGGGAAAGTCGATCAAAACTTCGCGCTCTACCATTGGTAGCAATCGGCAGCAATGAAGACAAGGCATTCGGCGGCGCAAAAATGATCGTTGAGGCCGCGATTGAAGCCCTTGGTGCCGCTGGATTAGAGGTGCGCGCGGCCAGCCAACTGTTTGAAACGCCTTGCTTTCCTGCCGGGAATGGCCCGGATTTTGTCAATGCGGTGGTTGCGGTTGCAACGTGTTTGAGCCCAGATGAAATATTGCAGGTCTTACATGAGATTGAAGCGGGTTTTCGCCGGGAAAGGCGCCAGAGATGGGCCCCTCGCAGCCTGGATCTGGACTTGTTGGCGGTGGGGTGTGCGGTTTTGCCCGACCCCGAGACCCAGGGTCAATGGATGGATTTACCCATGGAACGACAGATTCGCGAAGCACCGGAGCAGCTTGTCTTGCCGCATCCGCGCCTGCAGGACCGTGGGTTCGTGCTGATTCCCATGGCGCAGATCGCGCCGAATTGGCAACACCCGATCCTTGGGAAAACGGTTAATCAGATGCTGGAGGCCCTGCCAGAGGCTGAAAAAGCCGATATTCGTCCGATAGCACCGGGTTAAGGCGGTTTTGTCCTCTTGCAATACGGCAAATGCGGGCATAAATACACCTCTGACCTTCCCACTCCCATGAACGGAGAAGAATATGGCCCGCGTGACGGTAGAAGATTGCGTTGACAAAGTACCGAACCGGTTTGACCTGGTGATGCTGGCGGCCCATCGGGCACGCGAGATT
Organism: uncultured Aliiroseovarius sp.; assembly: GCA_964429125.1. GTDB lineage: Bacteria > Pseudomonadota > Alphaproteobacteria > Rhodobacterales > Rhodobacteraceae > JAAEUB01. The sequence continues at coordinate 2,441 of CAYSBG010000209.1, read as the reverse complement.
GCCGTGGGCGATCCGATCACCGTTGATCGTGACAACGACAAGAACCCGGTCGTGGCGTTGCGCGAAATCGCCGATGAAACGCAAGGCGTCGATGATCTGCGCGAGCGGATGATCCAAAGCCATCAGACCCAGATCGAGGTGGATGAGCCGGAAGAGGACCGCATGGCGTTGCTGATGGGGGCCGAAACTCCAGACAAACCGGCGGAAAACGAGATGGGCGACGAGGATTTGTTGCGTGCCCTGATGGCTGCACAAGGCCAGGGATAATTTAAAGGGCGCAAGCCCCCATGGACGGGCCGGATGAGCGTTGGCGATGTTGAAGATCTTGTCACCCTGATCCGGGCCTACAACCCGAAGTCAAACACGGATATGATACGCCGGGCATTTGCCTATGGCGAAAAGATGCACGAGGGGCAGCGTCGCCATTCGGGCGAGCCGTATTTCACGCACCCTGTTGCGGTGGCGGGTATTCTGGCCGAACAGCGGCTGGACGATGCCTCGGTTATCACCGCGCTGCTGCATGACACGATCGAGGACACCGGCTCGACTTTTACCGAGATCGAGCAGAAATTTGGTCGCGAAGTGGCCGAGTTGGTCGATGGGGTGACCAAGCTGACCAACTTGCAGCTCAATTCGACTGCCTCCAAACAGGCCGAGAATTTCCGCAAGCTTTTCGTCGCTATTTCCAAGGATATGCGGGTCATTCTGGTCAAGCTGGCCGACCGCTTGCACAATATGCGCACGATCCGCGCCATGCGCCCGGAAAAACAGGTGCAAAAGGCGCGCGAGACCATGGATATCTTTGCGCCGCTGGCCGGGCGCATGGGGATGCAATGGATGCGCGAAGAGCTGGAAGACCTGGCTTTTCACGTGCTCAACCCGGAAGGGCGCGCTTCGATCATTCGGCGGTTTGTGCGGATGCAGCGCGAGACCGGGGATGTCATCCACAAGATTACCGGCGACATCCGCGAGGCGCTGAACAAAGCCGGGGTCGAGGCCGAAGTGTTTGGGCGGGCGAAAAAACCCTATTCGATCTGGCGAAAAATGCAGGAGAAGGAGCAGAGCTTTTCGCGCCTGTCCGACATTTACGGCTTTCGCGTCATCACCGAAAACGAAGCCGACTGTTACCGGGTGCTGGGCGCCATCCACCGGCGGTGGCGGGCGGTGCCGGGCCGCTTCAAGGATTATATCAGCCAGCCGAAAACCAACGGCTATCGCTCGATCCATACAACGGTTTCCGGGCGCGACGGCAAGCGGGTGGAGGTGCAGATACGCACCCGCCAGATGCACGAGGTTGCCGAAAGCGGCGTGGCGGCGCATTGGTCCTATCGCGATGGGGTGCAGGTGGAAAATCCGTTCGCGGTTGACCCGGCCAAATGGATCTCGGCGCTGACCGAACGCTTTGACTCGGCGGAAAACAACGACGAATTCCTGGAGCATGTGAAGCTGGAAATGTATGCCGACCAGGTGTTCTGTTTCACGCCCAAGGGCGAGGTGGTCAAGTTGCCGCGTGGCGCGACGCCGCTGGATTTTGCCTATGCCATCCACACAAAGATCGGCGACCGCTGTGTCGGTGCGCGTATTGATGGCATCCGGGTGCCGTTGTGGACACGCATTCGCAACGGTCAGTCGGTCGAGATCATCACCGCCGAGGGCCAAAGCCCGCAGGCAACCTGGCTGGATATTGTCGCCACCGGACGGGCGAAAAGCGCGATTCGCCGCCGCCTGCGCGAAGAGGATCGCGGCCGGTTCATCAAGCTGGGCCGCGAGTTGGCCCGGGTTGCGTTTGAGCATGTGGGGCGCAAAGCGACGGACAAGGCGCTGGCGACGGCGGCCAAGCGGTTGCGGCTCAAGGACGGCGACGAGGTGTTGGCCCGGCTGGGTTCGGCCGAGTTGGTGACCCGCGATGTGGTGGCGCTTTTGTATCCCGAGGCGGTGCCGGTTGCGGATGAAATCGAAGTTGGCAGTGCGGTCGTGGGCCTGGCCCATGACCAGAGTTTTGAGCGCGCGCCTTGCTGTCAACCGGTGCCGGGCGAGCGGATCGTCGGGATAAGCTATCGCGGGCGTGGTGTGGTCATTCACGCGATTGACTGCGACGGGCTGGAGGAATTCGCCGAACAGACAGAGCGCTGGGTCGACCTGCAATGGCAACCGGGTCATCACCCGGCGGTGCATACGGTGAGCCTGGACCTGACGATTTCGAACGATGCCGGGGTGCTGGGGCGGATCTGCAGCCTGATCGGCGAACGGAAAGCAAATATATCCGACCTGAGCTTTCTCGACCGCAAGCCGGATTTTTACCGGCTGATTACCGATGTTGATCTGAGCGACGTGGAACATCTGCACAAGGTGATGACGGTGCTGGAGGCCGACAGCGATGTCGCCTCGATCAAGCGCATGCGCGATGTGGGCCGCAAGCTCCTGCCGGCGGCGCGAAAAAA
>CAYSBG010000208.1:0-4509 GCA_964429125.1 uncultured Aliiroseovarius sp. | reverse complement strand
AGAGAATTGCCGGAAATCTTCGGCCGCTACCGGATCGTTTTGGCGCTGACGACTCTTGCCGGCGGGTTTCTTGCCGTTTTACTGGCCGGACTTGGCCCTCGTCGGCACAAACCGCGTGCAATTTGGCTCCTCTCAACGGCGCAGGAATCGCCTGCCGGGCGAGGATTTAACCCACCTTTGGTTCGGCCGCTAAAGCGGGGAAGCCCCTTTATTACCAGACTGCAGGCCGTGAAGGGTAGCATCCCGTCAGCGCACCACATTTCAAAGGACATGAACCATGCCGCTGACCCCTTTGCGATCATCCACCCGAGGTACCCAGTGCGACACTGGAAAATTCGGCTTGACCCGCGCCAAATGCGCTTCGCCGAGCCAAAACTGGCCTGACATTTTGCCGTCTGGTGTTTGGGAGAGCCGTGATTCAGAAGATTGTCTCATTGGCAAGATAGTAATCGGTCCTGATCCTGGGTTTAGCTGAAGACAGCGCCGCCACGCGCACGCGTGGCAAGGCATAAGCGGGCGAATACCCCTTTCATCTTTCTGCAAATACTCCCGCCGGAGGCGCAATTTTTCTGCGAAAAATTGCAAGGCCCACCCAAATTTGCCCGTTCAGGCGGGATCGGGGGAGCGGCCTTCTGTTTACAAGTGCGTAGGGTCCATTATCATTCCTGAGAAAGCGAGGATGCGATGAGCGTTTCACAGACCATGCCTGAACGTGACCGGATCGTATTGGCCTTGATCGGTGCCGGCGCCGGGCTGACGCTTTGGGCAATGCTTGAATATCTTCCAGAGGTGACCGAAAACACCCGGGTCCTGTTGGGGGCGGTGACTTTGACCGGCGGCTTTTTTGCTATCCTTTTGGCGGCCCTGGGGCCGTTGCGAGGCCAATTGGCGCTTTGGGTTGCGGCACTGGGCGCGGTGCCCGCATCGGGCTTATTGGTGTGGGCGTCCTTGCGCTATGACACGATTGGAGATTTCCTTAAAACCGGTCATGTGATCGTTGCCTATGCTATGCTGCTTTCGCTGCCGGTGCCGTTCCTCATTGCCCGGGCCAGTGCGCAGGTGCGTTGGTGGGATTACCCCGCCTTGTTTGATCACGCCTGGCAGATTATCGTTCGTTATTTGGCGGCGGGCGTGTTTACCGGGGTGTTTTGGCTGCTGATCCTGTTGTCCGACCAGGTTTTGCAGATCGTTGGTTTGCCGGTGATCAAGCAGTTGATTCGCCAGGCGCCGGTGGTTTGGGGGCTTAGCGGGCTGATGTTAGGGCTTGGTCTGGCCGTTGTGCATGAACTGCGCGCCTATATCTCGCCCTTCCTGGCATTGCGACTGCTCAGGCTGATGTTGCCGTTGGTGTTGGTGGTTTCGGCGATTTTTCTGGTCGCCGCGCCGATCAAGGGCCTGTCCAATCTGTTTGGTAGCCTGTCGCCTGCGGCATTGCTGATGGCGATGGCGTTTGCGGCGGTCAGCCTGATTACAGCAATCGTTGACGCGGACGACGACACGGCTGCGAGCAGTCGGGTGCTGACGCTTTCGGCGCGGCTGATGGCGTTGCTTCTGCCGCTTGTTGGCGGGTTGGCTGCGGTGGCGGTTGGCCAGCGCGTGGCGCAATATGGCTGGACCCCGGACCGGCTGGCGGCGGCGGTGTTGGCCGGGCTGGTGCTGGCGTACGGGGTATTATATGGCGCGGCGGTGTTGGGCAGGGCCGGCTGGATGGCGCGGATCCGGCGGGCCAATGTCCTCATGGCACTGGCAACGATCGGATTGGCTGGGCTTTGGCTCAGCCCGGTGTTGAACGCGGAACGAATTGCGGCGAATTCACAGGTTTTCCGGTTTGAAGCGGGAAAGGTTGGCCCCGAGGCGCTGGATCTTTGGGCGATACGCCACGACTGGGGGCGTGCGGGGCGTATGGCCATGGCACACTTGTCCGACCCGGCTCATCCACGGGCGGAGGAATTGGCCGCGCCATTGCGCTGGTTGGCCGAGAGTAACAGCCGCAGACAATGGGAAAACGCCGCACGGGAAACGGCGAATCGCCGGTTAAGTGACCGGATCCGGGAGGTTCTGCCGGTTTTTCCCGCCGGGGAACACTTGCCGGAAGGTGCGATGCGGGGGGGTGCCTTCAGCCGAAACCTGTTCGAGGCGTGTGAAAGGACAACCATAGGGGGAAATATGGGCTGTCTTGCCTGGGTCGCGGATTTTTCGCCATCGCGCCCCGGCAAAGAAATCCTGTATCTTTACCTGCGGGCGAATGGCCGGGTGATCTTCGAGGGTAGGGACAGGGAAAACGACTATATTTTTGTGACTTCTTCGGGAAAAAATGGGGGCGTAGAAGTTGAACCGGGGCTGATTGACCGAATTTCCTCCGGTGCGCTGGAACTGTCAGATACGCCAAATGGTTTTCTACTTATCGGCGAAAGTGTTATTTTTCTGGGGAAAGATTGATCAAGTTTTCCTTTTGTTAATGATTATCCTTTACGTTCTTTGCACCAGTTTGGGGGTAAAGCAGGGGTGTGTGCATGCATGGTTTGATAAATCGGTCGTTGGAGGGGTTCTTGCGGGCGACCTACGGCGACGATTTGTGGCGCCAGGTGATGGAGGAGCTTGATATCGGATTGGAAACCTTCGAGCCGATGTTCGTCTATGATGATGCGGTAAGTCAGGCGGTTGTCGATTCTGCGGCGCGCAATCTGGGCAAACCGCGCGAGGTTTTGCTGGAGGATTTTGGTACTTTCCTGGTGGCGGACCCCAAAAGTGAGCGGGTGCGACGCCTTTTGCGCTTTGGCGGTGTCGATTATGCAGATTTCCTCCATTCGCTTGACGATCTGCCCGGGCGGGCGCGGTTGGCTGTGCCAGAGCTTGACCTGCCGGTACTGGAATTGCGCGAAATTGGCGAGGGTGAATTCACCTTGACCTGCACCGCGCCACAAGAAGGGTTTGGGCAGGTCATGTTGGGCATCCTGCGGGCGCTGGCGGATGACTATGGCGCCTTGGTTTTCCTCGAACCACTTGGGCGCAAGGACAACACGGACACTTTGTCGATTCGGCTGCTGGAAGTCGGGTTTTCCGAAGGGCGTGGCTTTTCGTTGGCGCAAGAGGTGGGATAAATGGATAACCAGCACGCAATCAACCTTTCGTATGATGCGCTTGACCGGATGATGCCGATGAATGTGGTGTTTGACCTTGAGGAAAAGATCCTCCATGTCGGCCCGACAATTACCAAGGTGTTCAAGGGACAAGACCTGGAGGGCCGCGCGTTTTTCGAGGTGTTTGAGGCGCGTCGCCAACGCCCGCGGGCCAATTTGCTGGATGCCTGCGAGCGCTATGGGCGCAAGGTTTACCTGCGCACGCGGGATGCTTTTCGCACTTCCCTGGTGGGGAGCGCGGTGGTCTTGCCCGGGGGCAAAACCGGGCTGATCAATTTTTCCTTTGGCATTGCGGTGGTTGATGCGGTGCAGCATTATGATCTGGCCGGCTCGGATTTCGCCGCCTCTGACCTGACCCTGGAACTGCTTTATCTGGTTGAAGCCAATACCGGGGCGCAGCGGGAAAGCTCGGCCCTGACCAAACGGCTGTTCGGTGCCAAACGAGCGGCTGAGGCAGATGCGGCCTCGGACATGCTGACGGGGCTGAAAAATCGTCGGGTTCTGGATCAGGTTCTGGAAAAACTGGCACGCCGCAACCTGCCGTTCACGCTGATGCACCTGGACCTGGATTTTTTCAAGGTGGTCAATGACCGGCTGGGCCATGCGGCAGGGGATGCGGTGCTTAAAGAAGTCGCGCGTATCCTGACCGAAGAAACCCGGGACCAAGATACTGTGGCGCGGGTCGGCGGCGATGAATTCGTTTTGGTTTTTGACCATTTGACGGACAGGAACAAACTGGCGCGCATTGCCGCGCGGATGATTGAGCGTCTGGAAGTGCCGATCCCGTTCAAGGAGGCGCAGGCGAAGATTTCCGGCTCCATCGGGATTGTATCCTCGACGTTTTATGACCGCCCGGATACGGCGCAGATGATGGAAGATGCCGATGCGGCGCTGTATCAGTCCAAGGAAAGGGGCCGGGCTTGCTACACTTTCTACGCGTCGGAGATGCGCGGAGCAGACCGCGATGCAATGGCCGAGCGGGCGCGACGCGCGCGGGCCTGAAGCGTTGTAAATAAAGCGCACGGGGATCAATGGGTTTAACGTAAAAACAATACCTTGCCCGGAGAGTTTCATGCTTGTCTATTTTCCCAAAAAGGCCAGCGTGCCATTGGCAAGTTGCCCGATGTCATTACAAAAGAAATGTCCGCCCAAATTGCCTTCCGGGTCACCGAGGCTTCTCGTGGGGGATGAAAAACCTGTTTTGCCTGCAGCCTTCTCCACAGGCATAGCCCGCACAGAACATGCGCTGTAGCTTGCGCGGCTTTGTGGCCGTCCGATGGTGAAAACAACGATTTAGGAGATATTTCAGTGACTTGGCAGCCCGTAGGGGAATCGAACCCCTCTTTCCAGGTTGAAAACCTGGCGTCCT
>CAYSBG010000207.1:0-4524 GCA_964429125.1 uncultured Aliiroseovarius sp. | reverse complement strand
GATATCTTGAAGAAACGACTGAAACGTGTCGGTCGCTGGTTAGTCGAGGCCGCGCCTTGTGAGATCAAGGTGTTCGTTGATACTGCCCCGGTTATGGAAAAACCGCTTGCCGCTGCGGCAGGGCTTGGCTGGCAAGGCAAACACACCAATCTTGTCAGTCGCGATCTGGGAAATTGGTTTTTTCTTGGCGCCATTTTCACCACGCTCGAATTGCCGGACAATTTACCTGGCCAGGACAATTGCGGCTCTTGTACCGCCTGCCTGAGCATCTGTCCGACGGATGCGTTTCCCGCGCCCTATCAACTCGACGCGCGGCGTTGCATTTCGTATTTGACAATTGAGCACAAAGGCCCGATCGACGCGGAACTGCGCCCGCTGTTGGGCAATCATATTTACGGCTGCGATGATTGCCTGGCTGCCTGTCCGTGGAACAAGTTTGCCGTTACCGCACACGAGGCGCGCTATACAGCCCGTGCTGACTTGATTGCACCAGATCTGGCGTTCCTGGCCGGGTTGGATGAGGCCGCTTTTCGGGCGCATTTTGCCGGCTCGCCGGTCAAACGCACCGGACGGGCGCGGTTTTTACGCAATGTAGCCTATGCGATCGGCAATTCTGGCGATCCCGGCCTTGGTGCAGCACTTGTGCCCCTGACCACGGATCCGGACGAGGCCCTTGCCGATGCCGCGCGTTGGGCCCTTGCCCGGCTTAATCGGTGACCGGGACGTTCATTCGATAGGCTTCGACCGCCGCGCTGATCCCTTCGGCCGCCCGGGATTGCGGATAGGGCCCTATAGAGGAGGCACCAACCCGATACACAATCCGTGTACCCCTCGTGCCTTTGTGAAACACCACGCGCACATCGACCCCTTTGACGTAAAACGCGTTGTGCAAAGCACGCTCCATATCCGCTCTGGTAACCTTACCGGAACGGGAGTCATCCCATTCCACTTCGGCGATAATTTCATACCATTCGCCAGTGCCAAAATAAGCACGCAGCTTGCTTTGAGTGATGCCCAAGGGTCGAAGCAGCGGATTTCCGGTCACCCGGTACCATCCCAATGAAATGACCGTTGGCGCGACAACCAACATGAAAATCACAATGAATGTCGCGATCCCGCGTTGTTTGCTGGACATGGGCCTGCCTTCCTAAAGATACCTTTGACGATAGCAGGACCAGGTTCAAAAAAGGTTAATCCCTACTCGCGCACCAGCTTTTCATAGCTTTCGGCGATATCGCGGGTCAGGGCGCCGACTTCAAACCTATAGTCACCAATCTGCCCCACCGGGGTTACCTCGGCAGCGGTGCCAGTTAACCAGCATTGCTCGAAATCACCCAGTTCTTCGGGCATGATGTGGCGCTCGTGCACCTTGATCTGTCGATCCGCCAGCATGCCAATCACCGTTTGCCGGGTGATACCATTGAGGAAACAATCCGGTTTGGGCGTATGCACCTCGCCATCTTTGACAAAGAAAATATTAGCGCCAGTCGCCTCGGCCACATAGCCGCGATAATCATACATCAGCGCGTCCGAACAGCCTTTGGCTTCGGCCGCATGTTTGCTCATGGTGCAGATCATATAGAGGCCCGCCGCCTTGGCGTGGCTCGGGATGGTTTCCGGGCTGGGACGCTTCCATTTGGAAATGTCCAGCTTGGCGCCGTCGTATTTGGCGTCGCCATAGTAATTACCCCATTCCCATGCGGCAATCGCAAGACGCACCGGATTACACGCCGAGGCAACCCCCATATCTTCGCCAGCCCCGCGCCAGGCAACGGCGCGCACATAGGCGTCATCCCACCCATTGACCTTGAGCACGGCATATTTTGCCTCTTCGATCTGATCAACGGTCCATGGAATTTCAAAGTCGATCATTTTGGCCGAAGCATGCAGACGTTCACTGTGCAGTCGGCTTTTGAATATCTTGCCGTTATAGGCGCGCTCGCCCTCAAAAACCGAACTTGCATAATGCAGAGCGTGGCTCAGAATATGGATATTGGCATCACGCCATTCCACCATTTCGCCATCCAGCCAGATAAAGCCGTCCCGATCATCATATCCACCAGCCATGGTTTCACCTTTCGTTTTCCACCGAATGTTATCGGCTAGATTTGCATATGTTGCGCTTCTTAGGTCCGAAACGGACATAATGTTGCGCAGAAATCACGAATCGCTATCAGTTGGCCCTTGGAAAGTCAACAAGGCTGACATAAACTTGGGCTGTTGAAATCTTTTCGTGATCGGGCAAAATATGGCTGACGCACAGGATCCGGGTGGACAAGGGTTGCTTTTTCTGACCGATGAGCAGCTCCGCAAAGGCGCCGAGGCGATGTTTTTCGCTTATCGCGGCTTTACGGCAGATCCGGATCGAATTCTGGAAAAATACGCGTACGGGCGCGCCCATCATCGGGCGATCCACTTTATCCAGCGCAGCCCCGGCACAACCGTCAACAACCTGCTGGCCATCTTGGGTGTCACCAAACAATCCCTGAACCGGGTATTGCGCACATTGGTTGCCGATGGGCTGGTAGAAAGCCGGGTAGGCGAACGCGACAAACGCGAACGCAACCTGCACCTGACTGCCAAGGGTGTCGCCCTGGAACACGAGCTTTCCAGCGCCCAGCGCGCGCGCCTGCGCTCTGCTTTTCTGAAGGCAGGTCCGGACGCCGTGAATGGTTTTCGCGCGGTACTGGAAGCGATGATGGATCCGGACTTACGCCGCTATTACCGGCAACCACGGGAGCACCGGCCATGAACAGTGATCAGGCTCACCTGTTGATTGTTGATGATGACGAACGCATTCGAAAACTCTTGCAGCAATTCCTGATCCGCAACGGACTTTGGGTGTCCTCGGCCCGCGATGCTGCACATGCGCGGCGCCTGCTGGAGGGGTTGGAGTTCGACCTGATCGTCATGGATGTCATGATGCCCGGGCAAGACGGGATTTCCTTTACCCGCGACTTGCGAACCAAGATCAGCACACCAATCCTGCTGCTCACTGCCAAAGGGGAAACCGAGGACCGTATTTCCGGGCTTGAGGCCGGGGCGGACGATTACCTGGCCAAGCCGTTTGAGCCTAAGGAGCTATTGCTCCGGATCAACGCAATTCTGCGACGCGTACCGCAGAGCAACAAAGAGACCAGGCCGAAATTCCTGCATCTGGGCCCGGTGCGTTATGATATCGAGCGCGGCGAGCTTTGGCATGGCGATGACCCTGTCCGCCTGACCGCAACCGAGATCGTGTTGATGAGCGTTTTATCCGAGCGCCCAATGGAGCCAGTCAGCCGTGGCGAACTGGTCGAGAAGCTTGGGCGTGGCGGCGGCACCGCACAAGAACGCGCGGTTGACGTGCAGATCACCCGCCTGCGGCGCAAGATCGAGGTCGACCCGAAACAACCCCGCTATCTGCAAACGGTGCGTGGCGCGGGATATATGTTGGCGCCGGAATAGGGTTGTACAATCCGGGCGCTGCGGCGGAAATTGATCAGGCGAGAGCGATTGAAGCGCTTAGCGCCCCTTGCGCAGATCGTCAAACGCGCGCAGCTCTCCAATCAACCCCTGCATTTGATCCACCGGAATCATGTTCGGCCCGTCACTGGGGGCGTTGTCCGGATCCTGATGCGTTTCGATAAACAAGGCCGAAACCCCAACGGCCACCGCCGCGCGCGCCAGAACCGGGGCGAACTCTCGTTGCCCTCCGCTTGTCGTGCCCTGCCCGCCAGGTTGCTGTACCGAGTGGGTTGCGTCAAACACCACCGGATAGCCGCTCTCCTGCATCACCGGCAACCCGCGAAAATCGCTTACCAGCGTGTTATACCCAAAGGATGTGCCGCGCTCGCATAACAGGATGTTTTCATTGCCGGTTGAGGCAATCTTTGCCGCAACATTCTGCATATCCCACGGCGCCAGAAACTGACCCTTTTTAACATTTACGGCCCGCCCACTACGCCCCGCTGCCAGTAACAGGTCGGTCTGACGACACAAGAAAGCCGGAATTTGCAACACGTCACACACCTCAGCCGCTAACACGCATTGTTCGGGCGTATGCACATCCGTCAGCACCGGACAGCCAAACTCGGCGCGGATCTGCCCGAGGATTTCCAGCCCGATCTCAATGCCAGGCCCGCGCTGGCTATCCATTGAAGATCGGTTGGCCTTGTCAAAACTGGCCTTGAAAATAAACCTGGTCTTGGTCGGCGCACAGGCCTCGGCGATACGCTCTGCCATCATTCGGGCATGGTCGAGGTTTTCCAGCTGGCACGGCCCGGATATCAGGGAAAATGCCGCATTTCCGCCAATGCGGATATTACCAACGGTTACGCTTTTGCCGCTTATGCGCTCCATCATCCCTCCTTCAAAACCGCTTCGATACGCGCCACATCCGCCGGGTTGTTCAGCTCCCAAAAAACGCGGCCACGCCCTTCAACCACCACACAACGCACCGCGTGGCCATTTTCCAGAAACCGGAGTTGTTCCAGCCCTTCCTGATGCTCCAGCTTGCCCTCGGGCCAGGAGGTGTAGGCCTGC
>CAYSBG010000206.1:0-4532 GCA_964429125.1 uncultured Aliiroseovarius sp. | reverse complement strand
TATCGAGGCTCCCCTGCGCCAGATCGCCGAGAATGCCGGTGTTGACGGTGCCGTGGTTGCCGGCAAGGTCCGCGAAAGCGACGACCTGAGCTTTGGCTTCAACGCGCAGACTGAAGAATATGGCGACATGTTCGCGTTCGGCGTAATTGACCCGGCCAAAGTGGTCCGGACCGCTCTGGAAGACGCCGCTTCGATCGCTGGCCTGCTGGTCACTACCGAAGCCATGATCGCCGACAAGCCCAGCAAAGAGGGTGCCGGCGGCGGTGCCCCCGATATGGGCGGCATGGGCGGTATGGGCGGCATGATGTAAGCCGCTTCACCAGAAGCCAGAATCTATTGGGTAGGGCCATCCTTCGGGGTGGCCCTTTCCTTTTCCGGACTCGTTTTGATGCGGCTCATGGCACCAGGAAAGCGAAAGCGCGATAATTGGGGCGAAAGGAGAATGCCCATGAAAACCACCATTCTTTCCGCGACAGCCGTTTTACTTCTCTCGACTGGCCTGACCTTGGCCGACATGACCGGGCGGGCCGATGACGGTCGGGCTGTAATCTTGTATGACAACGGCACTTGGGCCTTTGCCCCTGCTGCCGGTGGGGGTGCCAGCACCGCATTACCGGACAATTTCACCATAACCACCGGCCCGGGCTGGAAGGTGACGGGGCTGGATCAGGCCGCCCTTGGCTGGAAACAGCCCGGCTTTGACGATAGCGGCTGGCAACTGGTCGCAGCGCAATGGGCCAACGCGCCCGTATCACCCAGCGACATTATCGGCATGGACGACACCAACGCCCAATGGATCTGGCAAAAGAACGATGTGGATGATGTTGCCTTTCGCTATGTTTTCGACCTGAGCGTACAGCCAAGCGAAGCCTGGCTGCGCATCACTGCCGACAACGCCTATTGGCTCTATGTCAACGACACCTATATTGGCGAGGATACCGCGAATGACGTTGGCACCTGGCAGGGCGCCGAAGGCTATTCCATTGCCGCGTTTCTGATGCCGGGGCGCAACGTCATCGCCATACGCGCCAAGGATTACGGCCAAGCCTCCGGCCTGCTTGCCGATATCTCCCTCAAAGGCACTGGCCAGGCACAGGCTGGCTCCACTGTTGGCAACAATATTCCCAAGCCTGGGACCTCCCAAGGTGCACAGCCCAATGGTGCCAACATACAATACGGGCCTGTTGTGGTGGGGCTGGAGGATGTGGACGTCTATCAATACTCCTATCGCAACTGGGACAATGCCAATTGGGCGAAATGGACCTCGCTGACGCTGGGCTCCCGGATCTCGGGTCTGGCCGACACCAATCGGCGCATCTATTTCCGCTTTGATCCAACCCCGCTTGGTGTGGCGGTGAAATCCGGTGCCAGAGTGCTGTTGCAACTGAACAGTGCCGAGACCAGCACCGGCGCGGGAGAGGTGCAGCTGTATCGCGTCACGACCCCGTGGCAGGCAGGCGCCGGCACCTATCATTCCGGCCAGGTCGAGCCAAACGCCGCGCCGGGTGTGATCAACTGGAACAACCAGCCGGCAATTGACTTTTCCGCCCCCGTCACCAGTCTGCCAATCCAGCCCGGTGCGCATGTCTATACCTTTGACATCACCGATCTGGTGCGCGGATGGCTTGGCAGGCAATACCCGAATGACGGCTTGGTACTGGTCGGCAAGGATGAGGGCAGCGCCGCCTATTATCTGGTCTTCGATTCCAGCGAAAGCCCGCATATGGATGCGCGCCCGCACATTCTGGTCGTGCCCACCAGTGGCAGTGGAGCGTCAGGCACCATGCCAACCGCCACCAACCTGATTGTCAACGGCAGCTTCGAGGATGTGCCGGCCAGCTATGGCTCCGGCGCGAGTGCTGCTGGCTGGATGAACGCCCATGAGCTGGTTGGCTGGACCATCACCCGCGACAATGTCGATATCGTCGCCAGCTATTGGCAACAGGTTGACGGCAGCTATTCGCTCGACATGGCCGGTACGCCGGGGTCCGGCGCCATCGCTCAGGATGTCGCCACCCTGCCCGGCGCCCGCTATGAGGTCAGCTTCATGATCGCTGGCAATCCCGTTTGCGAGGCCCCGCTGAAACAGATGCGTGTCAGCGCTGGGGGCCAAAGCCGGGATCTGACCTTTGACGCAAGCAGCCATACTTTGCGCGACATGGGCTGGGTCAAGGTCAGTTGGAGCTTTACCGCCAACGCGCCCACTACCCGGCTGCAATTTGAAAGCCTTGGGCCGAATGCCGGCTGTGGCATGGCACTGGATCGGGTGGAAATGCACAAACAATAGCCCCACGCCGGGCGTGGCCTTGACGCGCCTGTGCCGGGTCTCCATGTTAAAGGCATAAACATGTAGGAGCAAACCGTGTTGAGGCCAATTCTGCTTTTCCTGATCCTTTTCGCCTTGCCGCTTCAGGCCGAGGAGAACAACGCCTTCCGCTTTGGGGACGACGCCTATCTGGCCGGACGCACGGCCAGCAACATAGAGGATGGCATCGACAGCTTGTTCGCCCTGGCGGACCGGGTTACCTCGGGCGCGGCTTTGTCCAGCTCTGCGTATTTGGCGGGACGACGGGTTACCATAACCGCCCCAGTCGCCGTTAACCTTTACGCAGGAGGCGCCACGATTACGCTCGCAGCGCCCATTGGCGGGGATGCTATCCTCATCGGGGATACGCTGTCGGTCTCTGGTCCGGTGACCGGAAATTTGCGGGCCATGGGCAACGAGATCGATCTCAGCGCTCCGGTCGGGGGAAGTGCGCTCCTTGGCGGCCAAGAAATCTATGTCAACGCAAGCATTGGCGGTGACCTTGGCTTGGCTGGTGAAACGGTTGAATTCGGGCCCAATACCACGGTCGCAGGCACACTCCACATCTATGGACACGAGGCAGGCGACATAGAGGTGCCCACAAGCGTCGTTGCCGCAGACCGCATTGTCTGGCACGAAGAAGACCAATGGCGTCCCATGATGTCTGACCACGGCACTGGGCAAACGCCAAGCTTCTGGAGCCGCATACGCAGCTTTGTCAGCACGATCATCGTCGTTGGCATTCTGGCCTCCATCCTTGCCGCCATCGCCCCAGACTTTCTCGCCGCCATTCGCGTGCGGGCGCTGGAATCCCCCCTGCGCACTGGCTGGATTGGCTTTATTGCCCTTTCTGCGTCCCTTGGATCCCTCCTGCTACTGGCCGTCACCGGCTTTGGCCTCCTTTTGGTTCCGGTAGCTTTAATGCTCGGTAGCCTCCTGGCACTGGTTGGTTATCTGGTCGGTGTCTATGTGCTGGGTGTCGGGCTGGCCAAAATACTTGGCCGAGCCTTTCCGGACTCGCTCGGTGCGCGTGCGACCGCCGCCTTTATCGGTGCTACCGGCATCGCCCTGATCGGTCTGATCCCGCTGCTTGGCTGGCTGGTTACCCTTGCACTGGCCCTGTTAGGTGCCGGCGGCTTGATGGTTCGCCTGTTCGCACCGGGGTTTTACACCGAGCTTCGCTAAGTCGGACGCAGAAACGATACCGATAGTGCCAACTTTCCCCGTGTCATTGCAGCGCAGCCCTCGCAATCCGCAGGGAATGACCCTACCTTTGGGTTATGAGATTTATTGCCGCCATTTTCCTTTCGCTTTCCCTGTCCACATCTGCACATGGGCAGGAAAAGCGCGAACCTGAATGTGTCATTTTGCTACACGGGCTGGCGCGCACGCCGAATTCCATGGTGCTGGTGGAAGAAGCCCTCACCCAGGTTGGCTACAAGGTGATCAACGAAGGCTACCGCTCGACCGAAGCGCCAATCGAGGTGTTGGTTGAAGAGGCCCTGCCCCCCGCCATTGCCGAATGCGGTGAGGCCCGCACCCATTTCGTCACCCATTCCATGGGCGGCATCCTCGCGCGCGTCTGGTTGCACGAAAACCGGCCGGCAAATATGGGCCGGGTGGTAATGCTGGCCCCGCCCAATCGGGGAAGCGAGATCGTTGATGCATTTGGCGATCTCGGACCATTTCAATGGTTGAACGGGCCCGCTGGCATTTCCCTTGGCACCGGACCTGACGACGCCCCGGCACAGGCTGCCCTTCCACGTTTCGAGCTGGGCGTCATTGCCGGAAATCGGAGCCTCAACCCAATCTTTTCGGCGCTCCTTGAGGGCGAGGATGATGGCAAGGTATCGGTCGCCTCCACCCGTATCCTTGGTATGAAAGACCATATCGTACTTCCCGTCACCCATACATTCATGATGGATAACCCGCTGGTAATCACCGAAGTTGTTGAGTTCCTGCGCAATGGCGCCTTTGACCATACGCTAACCTATTCCGACGCTTTGGAGCGTATAGCACGTCAGGCAGCGGTAACCGCTGGCTTAGTGTCTGAACAAGCTGGGGAAGGCACGCCAATCCAAAGCGAATAATTCCGCAAGGCTGCGCCTTTGCCCCTTGCAAACCCGGCCAAGGCCCGTTACATCCCGCCTGTCCGCGCGCTGGTAGCTCAGTTGGATAGAGTACTTGACTACGAATCAAGGGGTCGGGGGTTCGAATCCTCCCCAGC
>CAYSBG010000205.1:0-4545 GCA_964429125.1 uncultured Aliiroseovarius sp. | reverse complement strand
GCGCCAAATTCACACCACCCACAAACAGGAGCCGCACCATGGCCATTCAACGCACATTCAGCATCATCAAGCCCGATGCCACCAAACGCAACCTGACCGGCAAAATCGTCGCCAAGTTCGAAGAGGCCGGCCTGCGCGTCGTTGCTTCCAAGCGCATCCAGCTGTCCCTGGCCCAGGCGCAGGAATTCTACGGCGTCCACAAGGAGCGTCCGTTCTTTGACGAGCTGTGCGAATTCATGATCAGCGAGCCGATCGTGGTGCAGGTTCTGGAAGGCGAAGATGCTATTGCCAAAAACCGCGAAGTCATGGGCGCCACCAACCCGGCCGACGCGGCAGAAGGCACCATTCGCAAGGAATTTGCCCTGTCGATTGGCGAAAATTCGGTACACGGCTCGGATGCGCCGGAAACCGCCGCGGTCGAAATCGCCTATTTCTTTTCGGGCCTGGAAATTGTCGGATAGACGATTTTTCTGCGAAAAATCGGGGTCGCGCGGCCAAAGCGGTTCAATGTCGTGGGCGTTTCGCGTTCATGTTGTTCCTCAACATAAACGCGAAATGCTTTTAATTTGCGCAACCCTTTCATCTTTCCTCAAATACTCCGGGGGGTGCGGGGGGCTGGCCCCCCGCCCGGTCGCTCCGGCACCCGCCGGGGCGAAATCCTATTCAGCCGCCTTGCCGGCCTTGTGAATATGCTTCCAATAGGAATAAAGCGGCGGCACCAGCAGGGCGAGGATTATGCCCCACATCACCTTTGCGATGCTGCTTTCAAAGAATATCATCGGGGATCCATGGCCAATAATCATGCCCTGGGCAAAACCGCCTTCGGCAATCGGCCCAAGGATAAGCCCCAAGATCAGCGCCTCGAGCGAATAGCCCAACTTTTTCAGAAGCAGCCCGCCAACGGCAAAGGCAATCATCATGTAAACATCAAAAACCGCGTTGTTCAGCGCATAGGATCCCAGCACCGCAAAAGATGCCACGACCGGCACCATGATCGCCGGCGGCACCAGGGCGATGCGCGCCAGATAGGGGGCAAATATCAGCCCGACCAGCAGGAACACCCCATTGGCAACAAACAGCGAAATGATGAACGGATAGGTCCGGTTTGCGTATTCGGTAAACAGGTCCGGCCCTGGGATCATCCCGTGGATGATAAACGCGCCCATAAGGGCTGCAGCAACGGAATTTCCGGGAATGCCCAGGGTAATCGTCGGCACCAGCGAGCCGCCGACACAGCCGTTGTTGCCGGATTCCGCAGCGGCTATGCCTTCGGGATTACCCTTGCCAAAAAGCTCTTTGGTTCTGGATATTCTTTTGGACAGGTTGTAGGAGATGAATGCGGCAATCGTTGCGCCTTCTCCGGGCAAAATACCGATCAGTGTGCCGGTGCCCGAGCCAAGGGCGATATGCTTGCTGATGCCTTTTGGCATCTTTTCGCGCTTTTGCTTTTTCTTCAAGGTAGAGGTGTCGATCTGATGGCTTTTTTGCCCCGCCAGCTCCAGCATCTGGATCATCGAAAACAGGCCAATTAGCGCCGGCATGAAGTCAATGCCGTCATATAGTTCGACCAGCCCCATTGTATAACGCAGCGAGCCTGACATGTCGTCGGTGCCGATAATAGCAATGATCATGCCCAGAACTCCGGCAATCAACGCTTTGATCAAAGACGAATTCTCGTCCGCGATCGATATGATCCCGGCCAGCCCCATCAGCGCCAGCAAGAAGGTCTCGGCCGGGCCGAACGCCAGCGCCTGGCGGGCCAGAAACGGCGCAAACAGCAGCAGGATCAAAACCGAGAATGACCCGCCAACGAACGAGGCGATGACCGAGACCTTGAGCGCCAGCCCGGCGCGGCCCTTGCGGCTCATCGGATAGCCTTCGATCGCCGTGGCCACCGCAGCGGGCGTTCCGGGCGTGTTTAACAGGATCGCCGGGATCGAGCCGCCATACATCGCCCCGCAATAGATGCCGCCCAGCAGCATCAGACCCATCGCCGGGTCCATCGTATAGGTGAACGGCACCAGCAGGCCAACCGCCATGGTCGCGGTCAGCCCGGGCATGCCGCCAATCGCCACCCCGGCAAAGGTGCCGATAAAGATGGTTAACAACGCGGCCGGGGCGAAAACAATAGAAAGATATTCCATGAAACGCGCCCCTCAGAATATTTCGATGCCGGGCAAACGCACCGACAAAAGCTGTACAAAAACCACATAAACAAAGGCCAGAAGCCCCGCCGTGGTCAGCCCGATCACCAACGGGCGCCGATAGCCGAGCATCCAGGATACCGCCGGGATGAAAACCGCTGCGGAAAGGTAAAACCCGAGCGGCTCAAAAGCGATGGCAAACAGCACCAGCGCCACCAGCAGGCCAAAAAATCGCCGCGGATTGTCCGTCAGCACCAAAAGGTTACGCCCGTGATCGCGGATCATGCCAAAGGACAATTGCGCCACGCTCAGCCCGCCGATGAAAACCGCCAGAAACCGCGCGTATTTGGCCGAAGTTTTCTGGGCAATCCCAGGGTAGTCAGCCGCGCTGCGATACAGCAGCACGGCCAACACGATGAACCCCACGAGCAATGCGCGGTCCGCCCATTTCTTTTGCATCAGATCGGCCCGGACTTACCAGGGAGCCTGGTCGAACACGCCCTGAGTCTGCTCTTGCAGGCCCGTCAGGTAAGACAGGTAGTCAGGCCCGCTCATCGGCAGCAAGAAGATATTGCCATTGGCCGCATTTTCCTTGAACGCGTCCGATGCCATGACCTCGGCCAGCATGGTGTCAAGCTGGCTCTGGATGTCCTCGGGGATACCGGCCGGGGCGACAAACCCACGGGTGGCGCGCATCAGCACATCATAGCCTTGCTCTTGTGCGGTGGCCATGTCCGGCAGGTGGCTGTCACGCTCCTCGGTCAACAACGCGATGATACGCGCATCGCCCGCTTTATGCTGTTTGATCATCTGCGACAGGTTCATGAACGCCGCATCGACGTGGCCACCCAGAATGGCCGCTTTCTGCTCGGTCGAACCTTTGGTCGGCAGCAGGTTGAAGGTCACACCGGCAATTTCCTCAAACTGCTTGGCGGCCAGGAAATCGTCCGAACCGATGCCGTTCACCGCCACGGTAAGCGACCCATCCGCCCCGGCAGCCGCCAGGTCGGCCATGTTCATGATGGCGCTATCCTTGGGGACCACGACGATTGCCGGGTCCTGGGCGACATTACCCATGACGTGAAAGCTGTCCATGGTGTACTGGGCCCGGCCCGAGACGATATGCGCCACCAGCTGCGGGGTGAAATTGAGGCCGATCGTATAGCCGTCGGGATTGGCGCGCGCAATCGCCTCAAAGCCCTTTTGCCCGCCCGAGCCAGGGATGTTCTGAATGACGAATTCAAAGCCCTCATAGTTCTTTTCGGCCAGCTCGGTGAACAAGCGTGCGGTGCGGTCGGTCGAGCCACCGGCCTTGGACGGCACGATGATGGTAATGGACTGGTCCGGGTATTCACCGGCGCCTGCTGGTGCGGACGCAAGGCCAAGGGCCAGCGCTACCCCGGCGAAAATTGAAGTTTTAAACATTTGTTTCTCCCTGGTTCGAGGGGCGCATGGTCAACAGACTTCTCCCCTCCACACAATTTTTTAACCGCATTGTCGGTTGCGGGCTTGTCCCTCGGCGCCGAAAACATCTGTACAAGCGCCCAAGGGTGGAAAGCATCTTAACAATACTGATCAACAGGTCAACACTTTCGCGCCGAATTGAGTGCCCGTGCCTTATCCCGTGCTTTATTCTGGCGGGCGAATACCGATCCGGTCAAGGATGCGTTCCATGGACGTGCTTGTGGCGGTTGGCGGCGGTGCTGCGGCCTTGAGCGCGTCAAACCGGGCGCGCAAGGCGGCTTTTTCGGCGCCTTTGCAATCGTTCCACGCACGCCCCTGCAAGCCCATCACCAGGGCGTAATAGCCGATGAAATGGGGGGATGTGCCGCTTTCCAACAGCCGTTTGTAGGCGGCATCGGCGCCAATATCACGCAGGGTTTGCGCGTCATGAATTCCGGCCCGCGCAAACGAGGCGTCCGAGGCAGGGCCAAGGTTGCGGATGACGGAAACCGGATCAGACATGCACCGATCTTAGCGGACGGGCCTGGTCAGGAAAAGCTCAGATCGACGCCCAATCCGAGAAAACCACCGGCGCGGCCGGCACGTCTCGGGGCTGATCCAGCTTGGCCGGGGCGTCCTGGGGCGCGCGCAGATTTTGCGCGTGCGGCGCCGGGGAAGGGTCTTTGCCTGGTTCGTTCTGCGAAGCCATTACGGGCCTCCTTGACTGATGCGGGCCCATATCGGGCCGTTACATTACCCCTGCACGGAATTTCATGCGCGGCCTTTCTGGCGAAGGCCTGCTTTCAGGCTTGCCAAGCAACAGGGCAGGGGCAGGGCGTAAATGTGATTTTTTTGCGGCGCCGCGTCGCGCCTGCATTCAGGTGTTGAACAGGAAATGCAGCACGTCGCCGTCCTGCACCACATAGCCCTTGCCTTCGGCGCGCATCTTGCCGGCTTC
>CAYSBG010000204.1:0-4551 GCA_964429125.1 uncultured Aliiroseovarius sp. | reverse complement strand
TGCCTCGCCCTGAATGGTGAATGCTCGAATCTGATTGGGCGCGACACGCTCTAAAACGCCACTGCACCGGTCGCCACGTCCCAGATCAGCTTCAGGTTCAAGGAGACGATAATAACGGTTATTGCCCAGGCGACAAGGGTTAACCAGCGCGGGGCGGGCAGGCCGCGCATTTTTTCGCGGTCCGCCGTGAACAGGACCAGCGGCACCATGGCAAAAGGCAATTGCAGGCTGAGCATGACCTGAGACAGCACCAATAGCCGGGCGGTGCCGCTTTCCCCGTACAGCACGGTAACGACCAGGGCCGGCACAATGGCAATGCCGCGGGTGATCAGGCGCCGCGCCCAGGCGGGCAGGCGCATGCGCAGGAATCCCTCCATGATGATTTGTCCGGTCAGGGTCGCCGTAACCGTCGAGTTCAGGCCCGATGCCAAAAGCGCAACAGCGAACAAAACCGAAGCAAAGCCGGCGCCCAGCATCGGGTCAAGCAATTGAAAGGCATCTTGAATTTCAGCCACATCTGTGCGCCCGGCCGTATGAAACACCGCCGCGGCGAGGATCAGAATGGACGCGTTGATGAACAGCGCAAACATAAGCGCGATCGTCGAATCCAGCGTGCCCATGCGGATCGCATTCAGTTTGTCCGCGCGGGTAGGGCCAATTTTTCGCGTTTGAATGATCGAGGAATGCAGGTAAAGATTATGCGGCATCACCGTGGCTCCAAGGATGCCAAGCGCCAGATAGAGCATCGCCGGGCTGGATGCGATTTCGCGTTGCGGAACAAAGCCGCGCAATACCTCGCCAAGGACCGGCTGGGCATAGGCCATTTCCACCGCGAAACAGACGAAAATCACCAGCGTCAGGGCGATGACCACGGACTCGAGCATGCGAAACCCACGCCCCTGCAACCAGAGGATCAGGAATACATCCAGCGCGGTTACCACCACGCCGATTTCCAGCGGCAGGCCGAACAACAGGTTGAGGCCGATGGCTGTGCCGATCACCTCGGCCAGATCGGTGGCGATAATCGCCCCTTCGGCCAACACCCACAAAACGAAGCTGATCCGCGGTGAAAAGGCGTCGCGACAGGCCTGCGCAAGGTCGCGGCCCGAGGCGATGCCCAGACGCAGGGACAGCGCCTGCAGCAGGATCGCCATGATGTTGGAAATCAGCGCGACAGATAACAGCGTGTAGCCAAACGCCGAACCGCCAGCCAGGGCGGTGGCCCAGTTGCCCGGATCCATATAGCCGACCGCCACCAGATAGCCGGGGCCGAAAAAGCTGAGAAATCGGCGCAAGAATGGCCCGGTGCGCACCGATACAGTCGCGTTGACCTCGGCCAACGAGGCGCTTCCGGGCGCGGTTCGCCAGCCTTGGGCTGCGCGCGCAGGGTGGTTTTCATAGGGTTGGGCCACGGAGATCCTTGTTAAGAATAGTTCTTAATAGCAAGTAACTCAGTTTCGTTGCGGTTGCAAGTGGTCAAAACCCTTGTGAATAAGTCAGCATATTGGGGCGGTAAATCTCCCCTACACAAACCCTGCCATGTCCCCTATAGTCCCTGTGTAACAGGGCGTCAGACCCACGATAAGTGGGCAAAAGACCCTAAACGAGGTGACATCGAGAGGAAGGGAAAGGCCATGCGCTGCCCGTTTTGCGGAAATACCGAGACACAAGTGAAAGATTCACGGCCCGCCGAGGACCATGTGGCAATCCGGCGGCGCCGGTTCTGTCCGGCTTGCGGCGGACGTTTCACCACCTATGAGCGTGTGCAGTTGCGCGATTTGGTGGTGATCAAGACCAATGGCCGGCGCGAACCGTTTGATCGCGACAAGCTGGAGCGGTCAATCCGTATATCCATGCAAAAACGCCCGATTGATCCCGAGCGCATAGATCAGATGATTTCCGGCATTGTTCGGCGCTTGGAAAGCATGGGGGAAACCGACATTCCGTCGGCAACAATCGGCGAGATTGCCATGGAAAGCCTGGCCCGGATCGATACCGTCGCATACGTGCGATTTGCCAGTGTTTACAAGAACTTTCAGGACCCGGACGATTTCGACAAATTCGTCAGCGAGCTACGCCCGCAGGGGCCGGAAGACGAGTGAGCCCGGCGGATGTACGCTTCATGCGCCTGGCCCTGTCCCTGGGGCGGCGCGGTTTGGGGCGGACCTGGCCAAACCCATCGGTGGGCTGCGTTCTGGTGCGTGCCGGTCGCATTGTCGGGCGCGGGGTTACGGCACCAGGGGGGCGGCCGCACGGCGAGATCGTGGCTCTGGCCCAGGCTGGCGCGGTGGCCCGCGGGGCCACGGCCTATGTGACGCTGGAGCCGTGCTCGCATGTCGGCAAGTCCCCGCCTTGTGCGGATGCGTTGGTCGCTGCCGGGGTGGGGCGCGTGGTGGTGGCGCTGCAGGACCCGGACCCACGGGTGTCCGGGCGCGGGTTTTCGCGGCTTCGCGCGGCGGGCATTGACGTGGAAACCGGCGTGCTTGAAAAGGCGGCGCGCGACGATCACGCGGGTTTTACAAGCCGGGTGGGCTTGGGCAGGCCGATGCTGAGTTTGAAACTGGCCACAAGTTTTGATGGGCGTATTGCAACGGGAACCGGCGAAAGTCGTTGGATCACCGGGGCCAGTTCGCGCCGCCTGGTACATGCAGAACGGGCACGCCATGACGCGGTGATGGTCGGGGCAGGCACCGCACGCGCCGATGATCCGATGCTGGATATTCGTGAAATGGGCCAAGTCCACCAGCCGGTGCGGGTCGTGCTGACACGCGGGCTTGATCTGCCATTGAACGGCAGGCTTGCCGCGTCGGCCAGGCTGCAGCCATTTTGGATCCTCCATGGACGCGGCGCCTCTGCGGAATTGATCGCGGCATGGAAGGGGCTGGGCGCACGCTTGTTCGCGGTGCCCGAAATCGCCGGCCGGCTGGATGTTAACCAAGCGTTGCAGGTTTTGGGCGCCGAGGGGCTCACCAGGGTTTTTTGCGAAGGCGGGGGCGCTTTGGCGGCGTCACTCTTGCGGGCCGGCCTGGTCGACCGGCTGGTCGGGTTTACCGCAGGCTTGGCGTTGGGCGCCGAAGGGCGCGCGTCCTTGGGGGAAATCGGGCTGCAGAGACTGGCCGATGCGCCGCGGTTTTCCTTGGTGGAAAGCCGCGTGGTCGGCGGCGATGTTTTGCATGTTTGGCGCAAGGCAGGCGCCGGGCGCGCCTGATCAGGTTCGGGTATTTGGCTGGCGGGGCGAGGTAGCGTTTGCGCAAGCAAATGCGTTCGCCCTGCCGGACGAATTCGATTTGGTGCGACATGCTCGAAACGCTTTAGCGCCAGAGGGGCGCAAATGAGGAAAACACGCCTTGCAGTTTTGCCAAGGTGCGGTTGGCCGGGCCGGGGCTTGGCACGGCGTCGTTTTCCAGGCGGTCCACCACCACTTCTACCGGGCAGGCGGCGCCCGTCACCGGGTCGAAATAGCGCGGATAGGCAATCAATGTCGCATGGGCAAGGGCTGCGAGGCCTGGCTTGGCCTGGCGGCGTTCGGGGACCGCGCCCAGGTCATTTGTCAGCCCCCAGCCGGCATAGAAGGGCACCCCCAGGGTGGTGACTTTGCGCCCGCGGAGCAGCGCCTCAAAACCGAGCAGGGAGGTCATGGTCCAGACCTCGTCCACCGCTTCGATCAGGGCAATGGGGTCGGCTGCATCCGCCACCACATCGGCCAGGTCTGCGGCGTTTATCTTGCCCGCCCGCAGACCTGCTTCGACATCCGGGTGCGGTTTGTAAATGATTACGGCATCGGGATTGTCGCGCCGGGCGCGTTTCAGCAGCGCCAGGTTGGTTCGGACAGTGTCACATCCCAGCCGAATGGACGCGTCATCCTCGACCTGGCCGGGGACCAGAATGCGCCGGCCTTCGGGCAGGTCGGGGAGACCGGTCCGGGCCAGGTTGTATTTGCTGAGCCGGGCCGCATTCAGGCGTTTGATCAACGTGTTGGCGCGCGCAATCTGGTATTCCGCAAGGCGTGGAGAGGCTTCGATCAAACGTTCAAGGCGGCTCTCCTGGCCGGGATCGTAATAGATGCCAACCGGGTCGCTGACCAGCGACAATGGGGGCGTCAGGGCGGCGCCCAGCCCGCGCGAACGCAAAAAGCCGTCCTCGACTCGCAAGGTTTCGATGCCTTTGCCAAAATGCGCATTTGTCGCCTTGCCCGCCCAGACCAACAGCTTGCGATTGTCCCTGCGCGCGCGCGCAAGCGCTTTGTCCGGGGCGTTCTGAAACACCACAGCCCGGCTGCTGCCGTAGAACTTACCCAACGGCGCACGTTTCCACAGGCGCATGCCACAAGCGACATGGCCGCAATGGTCCTCTCGCCAGGCGCGGGCCTGGGATTGCAGATTGTCCAGCACGGTTTCGATTTGGCAAAGCTGGTCGCGGTACGGGTCATACCAGGTTGGATAGAGGATCATTGCCGCGGCGAATAATTGCGCGCGGGTGAGCTTGCGCTGCCGGCGATCCACCGGGTCCTGGTCCTGCGTCAGGCCCCATCCGGCATAAAAGGGTTGGCCA